>MTNE01000050.1 GCA_002011355.1 Thermoplasmatales archaeon JdFR-43
GTATTCAATTTACTCAAAATAAGGAAAATATATGAAACATACTGGAAATCAGAATGGAGCCCAGAATGCTTTAGCTGGTGGCTTGCTCGTCTTGCGGATGCTGGAAGCATAGCTACAATAGGCTGTACAGGATTAGGGTATGGATATATTGGGGATTACAATAACGATAGCATACCAGATTGTATCCAAGGCTTGGGAGGATGGATTGATATTGAATTCTTCAGAGTATACGGACAGGAAGGAAAGGAGATACTTGGAGAGNTACATTCCACAGCTTTGGCAAACTATGTTGCAAACTTCCCAGTGATGAAGGATAATATCGATTGCAAGACAGTGCAGGAATGGGTTCTGCTGGGAGACCCAAGCCTGAAAATAGGAGGATATTAATCCTCCTCTTTTCCCCAAATTTTTTATAAAGCTCCTATTTTTATAAAGCATGTTTAGAGCGTTGCTGGTGACGTTGACAATAATATCCTTAATCCTGCCGGTTATTTCCTATCGATACTTTATTCAGCTTATGAAACTTGTTAAGATAAGGAGGGCAAATTTTCTTCTGGCAGGGACAATGACTGTGCTCACAGGCTATATCTTTTTCCTCCTTCCATGGATTTTTATAGGAGATGATGTGCCGGAAATAAGGATATTTTCATATTATATCATTTTAATTGGATTGATTATCTTGGTGTATGGAGTGATTAAAATATATATGGACTGGAAAGAAGTGATAAAATGAATGCATTTTTGCCAGTGATGCTGAATTTTTTCATGTCCTTGATCATTCTGTTTATTGCTGTTAAGGTTTATAATATTTACAGGAGAAAATACCTGCTATGGTTCGTGTTTGCTCTTTTCCTTATACCATTGCTTTTTCTTTATTCTCTCGTTGAGATATTATACCTTTCCAAAGTCACCCCATACGCAATTGTTGTATATCCTGCAATAATAATTGTGGTTGAAATAGCAACTGTCATGGCCCAGAAAAATCTTTTTTCTTCTCTCAAAACAGAAGAAGCAGAAGAATACAAATTATTGTTAAGAGAGGATATCGCCCTTATAAGAGCATTCGAAAAAATTGCCAACTACTTTATTGGTAGAATATCTACTCTGATAGGCATAAAAAATATCGAAGATGTGCTGGAGGAATGTATAGAAAGTTACCCCATACTGACTGGATGCTATATTGGAATGGATGAGAAATTGAAAACCAGAGCAATGGAGGAGAATATAGGAGAAACAAAAGAAGAGAACATGGAAAGATTGTGTGAGGCTTTCTCCTACCTATTGACAAAATTAATTGATTTATACGCTGCTTTTGTTCCATATAAAGAAATTGTTGAGGGGGTGGAAAAAGAAATCAGCAAAATAGAAGGTAAAATCATAAAATATTTCATTCCATTTGTCCTCTTCAAAATAGTGCTTGAACCCTTTTTGCGGGAATGTAAAAGCGATGAACTGAAGAGTTTGAGACTAGCAATAGATATAAAAGGAATTTACATAAACAGGAAAGGGGGGATAGAATATCATAAAATTTATAGATACAATGTTGCTGCGCGTGAAGAAAAATTTGTAAAGTTCCTGGAAAGGATGCTGGCTGTTTTAGGAAAAAGAGAGGAGCTGGAGAAAAATATCACAGAAATTTTCAGAAAACTCCCAAATAATGTGAAGGAGGAGATATACAGATACGAATTCATTAAAAAATTGCCAAGAGGAATACTGGATGAGGAAAAAATAGTGTTAATGAGTAAAGAAAAATTAATAGAAGAGCTTATCGACAGGAAAAAGAAACTAGAGGAGGCATATGCAAGACTGGCGGAAGCAAAATTGGACAAAATGAAATCAAATTTTGTTGATATTATAGCCCATGAAATTAAGACACCNCTNACTTCAATAAAAACATACACTGATTTAATTAGGAAGGGAAAACTTGGCAGAATAAATAAACTGCAAAAAGAAAAACTGGATAAAGTGGCAAAGAATATTGATAGACTCACAAAACTTATAGATGACATGCTACAGATTCCGTCAATAGATTCAAAAGAACTGGAGTTAAGAAAGGAAATTTTTTATGTGAGAGACATCATAAACAAAATTTTGGATGATGTAGATGAAATGGCGAGAGAAAAGAAACAGAAAATTGAGGTTAATGTGGAAAAACAACTCACAATATTTGGGGATAAAAATTTAATTGAGAAAGCGATAAAGAATATAGTGACGAATGCAATAAAATACACGCCAGAAGGAGGAAAAATATCCATCANTGCCGGTAACGAAGGCAGTTATGCCCATATTTCGATAAAGGATACAGGGAAAGGCATAGAAAAAGATGACCTAGAAAAAATATTTGAGCCATTTTACAGCAAGGAAGGAGGCATCGGATTGGGCTTGGCTATAGCAAAAAATATTGTTGAAAGTCATGGCGGAAAAATATGGGTGGAAAGCGCCATCGGCAAAGGTTCTGATTTCCATATATTGTTAAGGAGGGAAAAATGATAAGGAGAATATTATTTGTTGATGATGACGAAAGCATTCTTGATGCAGCCAAAACCGCGCTGGAAGTGTATGGTTATGAGGTGGAAATAGCAAGCTCGGGCGANGAGTGTCTCGAAAAACTGGAAGGAGTGGATATGGTTTTTCTTGATATAAAGATGCCGGGCATGGATGGTATAGAAACATTAAGAGAGATAAAAAAGAAAAAGCCTTCCCTGCCTGTTGTTATGATTACAGCGTATGCCACAGTTGATACAGCCATAGAAGCAATGAAAAGAGGCGCCTCAGATTATATAAGAAAGCCATTCAATATTGAAGAGCTCGAAAAAAGTATACTTGCAGCCATAGAAGACGTAAAATTCAGAAAAATCGAGGATGTTTTTACTGGAGATTGTTTTGAAAAATTCCAGAGCTTGGCAAAGAAAGGAAAGGGAATATGCATAACAAGGAATNTCGATAGGGTAAAAGATATGGATAATGTTATTGTTATACCTCTGGAAAAAGATTTGAAAGCCAGAAAGCTAGAAGAAATCAGGGAAGAGGCAGAAAAAAACATCGGAAAAGGAAATGTTATACTTGTTACAGATATAGAGTATCTGCTGAAGGCAAATAGTATAGAAGAAATAAGAAATTTTCTACAATGGTTGAACAAAAATGCTCTGGCAAATAACTGTAAATTGATTTTATCGGCGAATTTGAGAAATCTGGATGAGAAGAAAAAGAAAACCCTCCAGGATGTAATAACTGATATGCACCTTGACGTTTTATCAGACTCTATTTCAAATTACATGAGGAGGAAAATAATATCTCTACTTTCATCTGGAGAAAAATACCCATTCACAAAGATAGCTCAGGAGCTGGGTATAGAAGACAATCCAAAGCTGAGTTTTCATTTAAAGAAGTTGAAAGACGACGGCGTTTTGGAACAAGATGAGGAAAAGAGATATTATTTATCAAAGACGGGCAGGGAAATAGCAGAATTTATAGAGAATATTAAAAAGGATAAGCTCAAAAGAGGAGGAGAAATTCTCTGGATGCCTGTAGAATAGGGAAAAATGATAAAATAAGGGGAATGCATATTATTTCATGTTTGAAAGAGAACACGGTATCATTGTTGCGTGTGATGTAGAAAGTATAGGAAAATTGAAGGAGCTGGTAGAGAAAACCTATGGGATAGAGGGCATAGTTGGATATAAGATAGGTGCAAATCTTGCCTTAAAATATGGCCTGAAAAATATAATGCAGCAAATTGATTTTCAGCTGCCAGTAATATATGACCACCAAAAAGCTGGAACAGATATTCCCTACATAGCAGAAAAATTTGCAGAAGCATGCAAATCAGCCAATATAAAAAGCGTGATTATTTTTCCCCAAGCAGGACCAGAAAGCGAGAAAGCATTTATAGATGCAATTTTTGCACATAAAATGGTGCCAATGGTTGGAGGAGAAATGACCCATCCTGCTTATCTTGCAGAAGATGGCGGTTTTTTGCTCGATGATGCTCCTGCAAGAATATATGAAATTGCAGCTAGGAAAGGCGTTGAATACTTTATACTTCCCGGTAATAAAGAAGAGGCAATGAAAAAATACCATTTGCTTCTTACAGGCCTTATAAACGAGCCAAAATACTGCATGCCGGGGATAGGAAGACAGGGNGGAGAAATAAGAAAAGCNTTTACCATTTTACGTGGTTATGCTGCCTATGCCATAATAGGATCAGCTATATATGCTAGCGAGGATATAATGAAGGCAGCAAAGAAATTTGCAAAGGAGGCGATGGAATTTGAATGAAAGAGAAATTTTTATTGAAATGTACGAAAAAGGGCTTATAAGAACACTGAAGAACAAGCCAGAGGGATGGAAGCTTGTATCTGGTTTATGGAGCCCATTCTATATACAGTTGCGGTTGCTGCCTAGCCATCCTTCCTTATTAAATGAAATTGGAAAATTGCTTGGAGAAAAGATAAAGGGACAAGGCAATAAACTGCTTGGAATTGCAATGGCTGGAATTCCGATAGCAACTTCCATTTCACTCCATCATAATATGCCTCTCTGTTATACGAGAAAGATTGGTGGAGTGAAGAACATAGAGGACTTGCAAAAGTATGCCAGCCAGTATGGGGAGCATTCTCTAGTGGAAGGAGAAATTGAAGAAGGAGACGAATTTATTGCTATAGATGATATTGTGACAAGATTTGATAGCAAGCTTGTTGCAATAAAACAGCTTGAAATTGAAGCAGAAAAAAGAAATTGCAATATAAAATGCAGGCATGTTGCAGTCGTTATAGACAGACAGCAGGGAGCAGAAGAGGTAGCAGAACAGTATGGAATAAAATTATTTTCCTTAATAAAATTTAAGGAAGCCGTAGAATGGATAAAGGATTTAATGGATGAGAAAGAATATGAAATCGTGGTTGATTACCTGGAAGATCCGGAGAAATATCAGGATGAAGAGAAAAGAAAGGAAATGTTAGAGAAAATTTAACATATCCTGGGTATTGGATCTCCTATAGGAGCATCGATGATTCTTTTCCCCCCAACATTTGTTTCCATTATGACATTTTTTCCTTCTACAACCTCTCCAATTATCTCTGCTTTCTTGCCATATTTATGTCTTCTTATAGCTTTCAATACATCATCTGCTTTTTCTTCTACAACGCCGAGCAACATTTTTCCCTCATTTCCTATGGTTAATGGATCCAAGCCAAGCATTTCACACGCTGCCAGCGTTGCCTCATTTATTGGAATTTTTTCCTCATAAATTATTATACCCACTCCTGATTTTTCAGCCATTTCATTTAAAGCATTGGCTATGCCTCCTCTGGTAGCATCCTTGGCTGCTACAATGCCTCCTTCCTTCAACGCTTCTTCCATCAAGCCATTGAGAGGAGCGACATCTGATGCAACGCTTCCTTCAAAACCATACCCTTCCCTCTTTGAAATTATTGCTATGCCATGGTCTGCTATGCTGCCATTTATTATTATTTTGTCTCCTGGCTTAAGCATAGAATCAAGCAACCATTTGCCGTTTCTTTCAGCAATCTCAAAATTTCTTTTGAGCCACTTACTTTCTCTTCCTATGGCGGAGGTGGTTACCACAATGTCTTTTATTCCTCCTCTTTCGACAACTTTTGTATCTCCTGTTACAATTTCTACATTCGCTTCTCTTGCTATATAAGCCATGCTTTTTAATATCTCCTCAAATTTTTCTGCTGGAAAACCTTCTTCTATAACCATTGCAGAAGCCATTGCAACCGGCATGGCTCCTAAGGCAGCGATATCATTTACTGTCCCTGCAACAGCCAGTTTTCCTATGTCGCCGCCGGGGAAGAAAATAGGCTGAACAGTATGGCTATCTGTTGTGAATACAATCCCATCTATAACGGCAGAATCATCTAATGCATGTAATGATACCTCTGCTCCACCATTTCCAAAATGTTTCAAGATGAAATTTTTGATAAGAGAAGCCATATCTTTGCCGCCTGCTCCGTGACTCAGCTCTATTCTCCTCATTTAGTCCCTTATTCCTTCTTCTTTTACTGTGAAAACTACTTCACCTTCAGGCAGATGTGGTGAATCAATGAGACGAGCTATTCTCTTGCCCCCCTTCGATTTTCTGAGATAGATTCTAAACATTGCAGTATGCCCAACTATGTGTCCACCAATAGGTTGGGTAGGATCGCCGAAAAAGACATCCGGACGTGCTGCCACCTGATTTGTTACACATATAACAGCATTGTATATGCGGGCAAACTTAAGCAAAGCATGCATGTGCTTATTCAGCTTTTGCTGCCTTTCTGCCAATGCTCCTCTGCCAACATACTCGGCTCTAAAATGCCCAGTTAATGAGTCCACCACAAGCAACTTTATGGGATATTCGTTGGCAACTTCCATTGCCTTTTCAACAAGCATCATTTGATGATTGGAATTGAAAGCACTCGCCACGTGTATTTTTTTCAAAACTTCTTTACCATCTAGGCCAACTCCTTCTGCCATCTGAAGTATTCTTTCTGGACGGAAAGTGTTTTCTGTATCAATAAATATTGCCTCTCCTTCTAAACCACCCTCTTCTTCAGGTAACTGAACATTAACACAAAGCTGATGAGCAATTTGGGTTTTACCCGAGCCAAATTCTCCAAATAATTCCGTTATAGCCTGAGTTTCAAATCCTCCGCCAAGCAATTCGTCTAAAGCTTTTGAACCCGTGGTTAAATGCTTTCTTTCCTTGAGTTTTTCAAGAAGAACATCTCCTCTTTCAAATCCACCTACATCCGCCCTTTCACGAGCCGCCTGTATTATTTTTGCTGCTGTACTTTCGCCAATATCAGCTACATCCGCCAATTCAGATGGAGATGCAACTGCTATTGCCATNAAGTCAGTGTATCCCGCTTCNTCCAGTTTTTTCGCTATTGCAGGCCCAACACCAGGCAGATCTTCAAGTTCGAACATTTCCATTCAAATTTCAATGCATGTCATATTTATAAAAGTAATGTTTGTGAAAACAAATNATTTTTAAATTTACATTAGGGAATAAAATTTTTTATATCTCTTCTCATTATAATATTGAATGAAAACATATATTACAATAATATTCAGCAGCGAAGGAGCAAAGCCATCAGAAATAAAAAGTCGATTATTTGGTTTGGGATTCAAAGCTGTAAGGGGGAGCTATGATTTTGTGTATGAATGGGATAAAGAGCCAGATATAGATACACTTCTTGATTTTGCAGACAGAATACAAACTGCTTTGAAGGGCACCGAAGTTTTATTTTCAATAGAAACTGTGTAAAAAAAATAATTTTAAACATAAGATTGAATGATGTTGCTATTCTATCCTCAGATTTTCTCTAGCTCTAAGCATCATATTCATTATGTTCTATAAAACTCAAAGCAAATTTTAAAATTTGATAATGCATTTTTTGTTATGAGGAAAATATATCCTCTTCTTGCTGTAATTGGGATAATTTTCCTTTATTTTGTTTCTATTTTTTCTGAGCCTACCGAAATTGAATTGAAAGATTTGCAGAAATATGAAGGAAAAGAGGTTGCTGTTGAAGGCATTGTCAAAAACAAAGCTGGGGATGTTATAGAAATAAGCGACGGAAATGCAACAGGGAAAATATATTGCGAAAGTTGCGATGAAATAGAATATGGAGATTTGATAAGGGTAAGAGGAAAAGTTGGGGAATATGGTGAAGAACTAATAATATACGCAGATAGAATCGATATACTTGAGAAATGGAAAGGAAATGTTATTTCTTTACCATATCTGGCTGAAAACTATGAGAAATATGTTGGAATGAATGTAAATGTCACTGGATACATTTATTCAAAATACACAGGATATTTCTATTTGAGCGATGAATACATGGATTATAAAATAAGGGTTTATTATAACGAAACCATTCCATTTGAAAAATATGAAAAGGTATGNGTTAAGGCGCTATTTCTTTACAACCCTAAGAATTGCAATTTTTATCTGAAAATCTGTCAGCCATTTCATGGAGTGGAAAGCTATGATTGATTTCATATTAGTCATATCTTTTGCAGTGGCGGGGGCATTTATTGGGGCTGTAACAGGCATCATACCTGGGTTGCATACAAACAATATTGCCATATTCCTCCTTGCTGTTTTATCTGCTGCTGGCATTGGCGTGTATTTATGTATTTTAATTATTGCTGCAGCAATATCACATACTTTTCTGGATATCATTCCTTCAACTTTTATAGGTGCGCCAGAAGAAGATACTGCCTTGCTTGTTTTGCCCGCCCATTCAATGGTTTTGCAGGGAAGAGGATATGAGGCAATATGCATATCTGCGCTAGCGAGTTTGGCATCGATAGCAGTATGCTTTGCTCTTCTCCTGCCTTTTCGATTCATTATGGAAGAGCCCATTAATTTTTATGAAATAATCGAGAAAAACATGCCATGGATTTTAATCTGCATTTCTGCCATAGTTATTTTTACGAATGAAAACATCTGGAAAGCTTTGCTAATATTCCTGCTTGCAGGGATTTTTGGAGTGGTTATCATCGATTTAAACACATCCTTCCTTATTCAATCCTCTCCTATTTTTCCAGCTCTTGCAGGTCTGTTTGGTGCCCCTGCTCTTTTGTACGCTGAAAAGAAAATCCTCCCTGAACAGAATCTGGAAACTGAGGAAATAAAGGTAAAGAAGAGAGATATAGGCGGAGGGGTAATGGCTGGAGGCATTGTAGCGATACTGCCTGGCGTGAGTTCTGCAATTGCATCCACTTTAGCGTTAGCTTTGAAAAGAGAGAGGAGCAATGAAGCAATAGTGGCGATTTTATCAGCCACAAATACAGCAACAAATTTCTTTGTTCTTGCCTCTCTTTTCATAATACTGAAAGCAAGAAGTGGATTTGCAATGGTGATGAAAGAACTTATCAATGTGGAAAAATGGAGTGGCTATATCATTCCATATCCTTATAACTTGCTTTTGATAGCAGTTATTGTATCCTCCACCATCTCATATTTTCTTACAAAATATATTGGCAAATTTGTTGCAAAAAATATTTCCAGGATTTCATATACAAGGTTAATAAGAACATCAATTTCTATAATCCTTCTAATGGTTTTCCTATTCACTGGATTTTTGGGCCTATTGATTTTTGGCATTGCTTCATTAATAGGAATAACTTGTCTCGAGATGAAAGTGAGGAGAAGTGTCTGCATGGGTGTGTTACTTTTGCCATTAATTCTCACTTATTTTTTATAAATTCTTTTGCATCTTCTATAAACTCATTTACTTCTATGCCAACTTTTTTCGCCAGTAAAAGAGCCGCAATCTCCGGATATATATCTAAATCTTCAGAAATTTTTCTTATTTCATCTCTAATTTTCTTTTCTCCTATCTTGCTCTCATGCGATATCCTTCCCACTATTTTGGAAAGCAAATCTTTTTCCAGTTCCTCCAATTTTTTGTTATCAAATTTAAAGCCCAGAGGAACCTCTTCCTCTTTATAATTAAAGGAGGGAAAAATTTCATCTCCATCCTTTTTAAGTAAATTCAGTCCCATGGCTTTTTCTATAACTTTCATTCCTTCGCCTGGTGTGAGCCATCCCAGTTCGAAGGATAAAGTCATGTAAAATTCCTTCTCTGTCATTTTCTCCTTTCCGCTTCTCTGAAAAACAAATGCTATAAGTTTTTTCAACTCTTCCATTCTCTTATCCTCCTTATTATTTCTTCATTTTCGAATAACTTCCAAGTTTCAATATCTTCCTTGCTTTCCTGGTTTTCTTCCAACACTATTCCATTAAATCCATAATTTTTAACAATTTTTACCGCTTTTTTAGAATCATTATTCCCAATAAATATTTCTTCCTCGCTCATTTCCCGCACTTCTTTAAGATATTCCTCCTTCATATTCCATATTGTTATTCTTTCAACGCCTACTATTATCAAATCCATCACATCTTCTACATATCTTGGATAGGAGTCCACCCATATCTTGCTACCAACTTTTTTATATAACTCTAGGTTGGGTGAATTTTTTTTGTAGCCATCGACATCAATCACATAAACCATTTCATAATCTTTTGCCATCTCTTCAATCACTTCCTTTGCCTCTCCCTTCTTCCATATTTTATTACCTCTCCTGATTTTCCCTCTTTTAACCTTTATTACAGGATACTCTTTCACCTTTCTTAAATTACTTTGCTATTAAAAATTTTGGCAACATATTTTTATAGAGAAACATGATTTATAGAAAGATGCATCTCACGGTTATAAAGGGTATTGGTAAAACTTATGAAAAAAAATTAAATGATGCAGGAATCAACTCTCTGGAAGAGCTGGCAATAGCGGATTTGGAAGAACTGGCAGAGAAAACAGGAATAAGCATAAACAAACTCAAAAAATGGAAGGCGGAGGCAAAACGCAAAGCAAAATATAAGAAGGCAGAGATAGCAGAAGACATGGCAAAAATAACAACAATAGAAATAGATGGAAATAAAGCAAGAGTTAAAATAAAAGAAGTCATCCATGAAAACATACCCGTCTATAAAGGAAATTTTGAAGAACTGAAAGATAGCATCGAAAAAGAAGAGATGGCTGTTTTTCTGGACAAAAAAGCCAGTTTGTGGTTTAATGGGGAATGGTACGAAAATCTTCCATATAAAATGAAAATTAAAAAGGAGGCTGTTAAGAAGAAAAGTTTTCTAGAAATACTGAAGGAATGGTGGAAAAAATGATAAGAATAAGATGGCATGGTCATGCATGCTTTGAGATAGCAAATGAAAAAGTTATTGTTATTGATCCCCATGATGGGATTTCTATAGGGATTCCTCCTCCAAAAACAAAGGCAGATGTTATTTTAGTAACTCATGACCACTTTGATCACAACAAGGTGAGGGAAGTTGAGAAAGAGGAAAGCATTGTTGTGAGGGAAAGCAAAGAAGTCGATGGAATTAAAATAGAGACAATGAAGGCATATCATGATAAAAACGAGGGTAGAAAAAGGGGAGAAATCACCATTTTTAAACTTGAATATGAGGGAATAAGATTCTGTCACCTCGGAGATTTGGGACATATTTTGAATGATGAAACGATAGAAAAAATAGGAGAAATAGATATCTTATTTATTCCAGTTGGAGGCGTTTTTACTGTAGATGCTAAAGAAGCGATGGAACTTTGCAAAAAAATTGATACAAAGGTTATTGTGCCAATGCATTACAAGATAGAGGGACTTTCGCTACCAATAGAAGGTGTTGACGCCTTCCTTGATTTATCAGATTTTTATGTGAGATATGTTGCAAATGAAATAGAGATTGAAAGAGATGATTTACCAAAAGAAAAAGAAGTGTGGGTATTCAGTCTATAAGCTCATCAATTTTTTCTTCTATATCTGATAAATCCTTTTTCACTGGCAAGTTATCTATCAGAATTTTATCAAGAAAAGAGGCTTTTACTTCTCCTTCAGTTATTTCATCCACCTTCTTTTCTATTTCCTTAATATCAACTTTTTCTATAATCTCTCCCTCTCCTTTAAAAATTAACTTTATTTTGCAACTAGGACATTCCCCAGTTACCTCATCTCCCACGATAAATTCTTCTTTACAGTTTGGACAAATCACAAGCATGAGCTTAAATTATAAAAGGTTATTTAGTTTTTCCTTCGTTTGCTCTTACACTAGGCCTTACCTTCTCGGCTCCCTTTCCTTTATTCCTAAGCCCTCTCCCTTTCTTGCCAGCTGATGTCTTGCCTCTGAAAACTCTACCTTTTTCATTACATATCCAGTTTATATCCTTATCATTTATTATTGCAGGATGGGTTCTATCTACAAGTATTACCTCATAATAATGGTACTTTCCATCTACTCCAACCCAGTATGAATTCAAAACTTCCATATTTGGATATTTCCTTGCGGCTCTTTCCTCAGCAATTCTCTGTATTGATTTTTTAGGCGTAATTTTTTTCACACCCATCTTTGATGGCTTCCTGCCTTTATTTGGTCTTTCTTTTCTTCTTCCTCCTTTTCTTACCCTCGCCCTTACAATAATAAAACCCTGCTTTGCTTTATAACCCAAAGCCCTTGCTCTATCAGGACGAAGAGGCTTCTCAACCCTGACAATAGCACCTTCTTTTCTCCATTCTATCAGACGATGCCACTGAGGGCTATCATATGAAGTATCGGGCCTTTTCCATATTTCTCGGAGGTAATGATACAGTCCTTTCGCCATCTTGAAATGGAAAAAGAAAGCCGTATATAACCATTTTGATGTTGATAATTTGCGCTATCAAGATTAGTGAAGTGAACGATTTGATAGGCTATTTCTCATCGAAAGCATGGATGCAGATGGCCAAATAAACCCTTCTGTTTGAGAATTCGAAGAGAATTGTTATAAACGCATATTTCATTTCATATCATGTTCGTTAAAAATTATAAAGAGGTGGAAATGGAAGATGTGAAGGAAGAGGGAGCCAGAGATGTAAAAATACAGTGGCTCATTGATGAAAAAATTGGCAGAACCTTTGCTATGCGCCGTTTCACAATAAAAAGGGGTGGGCATACCCCCTTGCATAAGCACGACTGGGAGCATGAGGTTTTTGTTCTTGCTGGAGAAGGTGCACTGGTTGATGAAAATGGTAGGGAATACCCTTTAAAGCCGGGAAATTTTGCATATGTTGAGCCAAATGAAATACACCAGTTCAAAAATAAAGGAGATGAAGATTTCATTTTTCTCTGCATGATACCTCTACCATGAAAACAATTTTTCTCTCCAAGGAAGAGGTAAAGAATCCATTAACAAAAGAAATTAAAGAAGCTGGAAAAATTGTAAAGGAAAAGGGACTGGTGGAAGGAAGTTTTGGCAATATAAGTGTTAGATATGGGAAGCGAATTATCATTACAGCAAGTGGCGCAGATTTGGGTAATTTAGGCAATGAGGATTTTGTTGAAGTTGTTGATTATAATGGTGTTANGGATATAGCTTTAGCAATAGGTTTGAAAAATCCTTCCATAGAAACGCCAATGCACTGGTTTATTTATCGTAAGCCAGAAGTAAATGCAATCATTCATACACATAAAATATTTGAAGATGTTCCAACAACAGAGAAATACGCTCCTGCAGGAAGTGTCGAATTAGCAATAGAAGCGCTGAAAGCTTTAAGATTTGCAAATTTGATAAATTTAAAAAATCACGGTAGTGTGGCAGTTGGTATTGATTTGAAAAAAGCCCTGGAGGAATTAAAATGCTTGTAGGTGGAAAAGAAATGAGAAGTTTGTGGTATGAGGATGAGTGCTTAAAATTGATTGATCAGCGAAAATTGCCGGCAAAACTTGAAATTTTCGAGGCTAGAGCTGTTGAAGATGTGGCATATGCCATAAAGGAAATGGTTGTAAGAGGTGCCCCAGCAATAGGATGCGCCGCCGCATATGGAGTGGCAATGACACATGATGTGAAGAAAGCAGCGGAATTACTAAAATCAACGAGGCCAACAGCCCATGATTTATTTTATGCAGTCGATTATATGCTGGAAAAAATAGAGCATGGGGAGGATGCATTAAAGGCAGCTGATGAATATGTAGAAGGCATAATAGAAAAATGCAGGAAAATTGGCGAGAATGGCAAAAAGCTTATTCCAAAAGACGCCCATATTTTGACTCATTGTAATGCTGGTGCTCTGGCTACAGTTGATTATGGCACTGCCTTAGCTCCAATAAGAATGGCAAAGGATAAAAACATATTTGTGTGGGTTGATGAAACTAGGCCTCGCTTGCAGGGTTTGCTAACAGCATGGGAACTTGAACAGGAAGGTATAGAATATGCTATAATAGCAGATAATGCAGCAGGCTATTTCATGAAAAATGGCAGCGTGGATTTGGTTATAGTTGGTGCAGATAGAATAGCAGCAAATTATGATGTTGCAAATAAAATAGGCACATATGAAAAAGCAGTGGTGGCAAAGGAAAATGACATTCCATTTTATGTTGCTGCTCCATTAAGCACATTCGATGAGAGCATTGAAAATGGAGGCAAAATAAAAATTGAGGAGAGAAGTGAGGAAGAGGTGACAGATATATATCCTTGGAAGCCGCAAAAAGCGAGAAACCCTGCTTTTGATGTTACCCCAGCAAAATACATAACGGCAATAATAACGGAGGAAGGCATAATAGAAGTGAATAAATAGCTATTTGCTTTTTCTTCCAATTTCTTTTGCTGGTACACCTCCGTATATCTTTCCTTTTTTAAGCACCTGATCTTTTGTGACCAGACTCTTTGCTCCAACAATAACGTCATCTTCAATAACTACTCCAGGAAAAATAAGTGAATCAACCCCTATAATGCAATTATTGCCTATTCTCACCCTTTTCACAACGAGCTTATCTTCTACCAGATGCCCAGCTATTTTGACATATCCGCCAAGAAGAGTTCCTTCTCCTATTTCTGTTATATAAGGGTCATAAATAAGTTCTGTGCCAGGAATCAAAGCAGTCCTTCCAATCTTCAAGCCAGCAAGCTGCAAAAATATCATGCGAATAGGTAACAACTTGAAAATGCCAAGCAGCATTAAAGGAGGGCGATAGAGAAGGGCATGTAAAGCAAGCATGAAAAAATTCTTATCCTTTATGGATAAATCATATTCTCCTTCCTCACATTTAATATTCAATATCTTTATGAACATTCCTGGAATGAGGGATTCAGTTATAATAAAGAGCAGAAACTCGGCCATTACAAAGAATGGAAAGATGAAAACATGCAAAGCATTCCCAAAATCGAAGAGTGGAAAGGCAAGGAGAAAAATAACAAAAGGTGGGAGAAATCCAAGAGAATAGGCAGTAAAGGGGAGAAAGAATAAGACAAGCATTCTTGAAATCGATAGCAGAGAAAAATCATATTTTTCCATTCCTCCTCTATAACTCTCTCTTACCATCGATTTAAAAAGCCAAGTTATTTAATAAACTTTGAGAATTTATTCTCCGATTCTCTTTATTCCTATTATTATTTTCTCTCCTTCAATATCCCATTCCTTCACATGCTCTCCTTCTGGTTTTTCTTTGTATATTATTTCTTTGCTTCTTGTCTCGTTTTTGACATAGTTCTCCCATTCTCCGAGCCTGTCTTTCTCAATGTTTATCTCAACTTCTATTTTCTCTTCCATTTCCAAATCCATTTCTTTCCTCAT
>MTNE01000153.1 GCA_002011355.1 Thermoplasmatales archaeon JdFR-43
CGGGGGTGGCGGTGCCGCCGCGGGTGGTGGAGCTGTAGCGGGTACGTAGGCCTGCTAGCCCCTGAAACGCTGATCTTAAGGGAAATTTCTGTCTCGCGGTGTCAAACTTGAGTTGGTCTAAACGCACCAAGATATGGACTAGGTTCTCCGCTTCGGGAAATACGGTAGAATCCATTTTTAGATGGACTGGATTAAGGAGATTCTCTGGATTCTTCTCGGCAAGAAAGGACACGGCAGCCTTAGGGCACAGATGGCACAAGGAATCGTCGGCACATTTGTACTAAAAGTTGTAAATGTCGCTTTTGGGTTTGGTACAAATCTTTTTCTCGCACGGTTACTCGGCGCCAAGGAATATGGTGTCTACACCTACGCCGTCTCCTGGGCACAGTTCCTTGCCGTGCCAGCGGTTTTAGGGCTCAACACGCTCCTGACCCGAGAAGTGGCGAAGTATAAAGCGTTAAAGGATTGGCAATCCCTAAAAGAAATTATACGCTGGTCCAATCGCGTCGTGCTCCTAACCTCCATAAGCATTGCAGTTCTGTTTGCAATGGTTATCTGGTCTTTTCAGGCAAAGTTCGCTCCTGAGGTCAGAACAACGCTTTGGATCGCAATGGCCCTGGTACCTCTGCTTTCCTTCCTTTTCCTTCGCCAAGGAGTACTCCAGGGACTGGGACACGTGGTGGAGGCACAGATCCCACAGTTTGTCATTTTTCCCGTTACTTTTCTCCTTTTAACCACTGGGTTGCACCTGATTTTCGGTTTGAAAGGATATTCAGCGGTAGGGCTTAGGTGTATTGCCGGATTTGCAGCGCTCCTTTTCGCATCCTTTATGTTACACAACAAATGTACCTTTTCAGTAAAAAATAGCCTTGTTTCTAGTTACCACCCCAGAGACTGGTTTAAAAGCACTCTTCCCTTACTCTTAATCGGTGCAGCCGGTATCCTCAATCAACGTATGCCGATAATCGTTGGCGGGCTTATACTCAAGATTGAATCGGTGGGGGTTTTAAACATTTCGATCAGCATCGCTGCCCTTGTGAGCTTCGTCGCCCAAGCTTTTTACATGCCGTTGGCTCCGTTAATTACCCATCTTCTAGCGGTAAATAACAAGAAAAAGTTGCGAATATTAATGACGAGAAGCGCACGCCTCTCTGCTGTAGGCTCATTTCTAGCCACGATATCCCTCGTCCTTTTAGCAAGACCAACGCTTTCTTTATTCGGTGGTACATTCAGTATGGCACAGGCACCGCTGATAATCTTGGCATCCGGCCATGCTTTTTCCAGCTTGCTGGGTTTCCCTACCACAATTTTGATCATGTCAGGCCATGAGGCAACTGTTGCAAAGGCTGTGCTGGCCATGGCATTCGTGAACATTGTTCTTGTAATAAGCTTAGGTTCATTATGGGGGATGATGGGATGTTCAGTAGCGATGGTAACGAGTTGGATAATAATGAAACTGCTGTTGTCATATTGGGCATGGAAAAAAACCGAGATCGATCCGACCATTATAGGACGGGGTTGATACAAAGGAGGTCATCGGGTGCGTGGGAATTATGTTTACATCTCTAATATCGAGATGGTAAAAAACACGTTGCGGACTCGATTTCTAGCCAAAGGCCGAATCGCTCGCTTTTTTAAGAAAAATGAGCTTAACGTGGAATACGACATCGAGACCCTAAAGATCGCACCTTCCATCGCAAGTCTCCCCTTGATTTCTAATGTCCTCCCGCTTGTTTGGGCAATGGACGCGGAATTGTACGTGGACAGACTTGACAAGCAGAGCAAGCGTTCTTTCGAGGTGTTACGAGAGGTTTTTCGACACTGTTACCCAGATCTCGTATGGGGCGGGAATTTGGTGGTGGGCGATGTTGTGGATCACGCTTATCATAATACCAATCCGCATTGCCTTAACGGGTGTCTGGTGTTTTTCAGTGGTGGGGTAGACTCCCTTGCCACTTACTTTCGCCACAGGGAAGAGGGGCCAATACTCGTTACTGTTTGGGGAGCGGATTGTGATTTACAAAATACGGTGGCGTGGAATCGCATATGGGCGTTTACGAAAAAGTTCTCCGAAAGAACTAACACAAAAGCCATTTGGATCCGCAGTGATTTCAAAAAACTTCTAAATTACAGCCGTCTGAATTTAAGATTTCAATCTTTGGTTAACACAAATTGGTGGAGCGCCGTTCAATACGCGCTTGGGCTATTCGGATTAGGAGCCCCGTTGGCTCATGCTTTGGGAGCGAAAAGGATGTATTTAAGTTCCAGTTGGTGGCCGGACGCTAAATATTATAGTGCAACAAGTTGGGGACCCCATTGCAAACCATGGTTCGGGCAATGTCAAGCTATAATTGACGCATGGGAATTGTCTCGACAGGAAAAATTGAGACTTGTTCTCTCTCACTTGACAACGCCGATGGAAATAAGGGTTTGTTGGCAATCACCGTTTGGGGAAAACTGCGGAAAGTGCGAGAAATGCAGCCGCACGATCCTGGCTCTCGAAATCGAAGGGTTTGATCCTAACATGTACGGTTTCCATGTCGATGATAACACATTTGTTGCCATAATGTCTCAACTTGAAAAGAGTTCCTGGCTTTCCGTTCCCAGCACACTGGAATACTGGCGCGATATCCAACGGAACATACGCTCAAGACCCTATTTAAACCCGCCTCATGAAGGGGCCGCGCGGTTATGTCGCTGGCTTATTAAAATTGATTTGGAAACTCTGGGATCCAAGAAATCTTTTAGTAAAAATGTTTGGGGATGTCTGGCCAAATATCTCGCTTCGCTTCCTCCCTTCATGTTCGAGGGCTTGCGCTATTTGTACAATTTGGTGAAGTGTGTTAAACAGCTTCTGTACAAAATGTTTTCTGAAGAAGGGGTGTGAATGCAAAAAATTTCCAACCTCTCAGACTTTTTTGCCTTAGTTAGGGGAGCGCGCATCTTTTTTGATCCGTTGTGGGGAAATAATGGTGACAAGCTTATAGCTTTGGGCAGTCTGGAGGCGTTCCGACGCCACGGAATTAAACTAACGCGCTCTCCCAAACATGCACAAGCCATCGTTTTGAATGGAGGAGGTGGTATGACACCTCGCTGGGGGGCACTTGGGGTTTTATACAACTACGTAAGGAGTTATCCCAATAAAATGATTGTGGTTTTGCCCTCGAGTTGGGAATCGGTTGAGACCGGCGGACTTACTGATGCATTGTCGCTTCCCAGGCGAGCACCCGTTTTTTTATTCGCCAGGGAGAAATATAGCCTCGAAGCATTGTATGCCTTGTCAGTAAAATACAAAAACCTCACCGTGGGATTGGATCATGACATGGCATTCCAGTTACAAGACACTGACTTCCTGGCCCGACTCAAGCGTAGAGCAGAGGCAAAGCACATCCTTGTAGTAGAAAGGAAAGACAAAGAGGCAAGTCCGGGCGTTAAATGTAGCAGACCAGTGCTCATATCGCTTATATCTAATGTTGTTCCTGCGGGAGTTCGTACGGCCCTCCCATTGCGGACGCGGGTAAAGATAGCCAGTTTGCTGGCTCCGGTGGAACGGCTAATAACGAAGTTGCAAACGGGGTCATATGAGGAAAGCGCTTTTTATGAGCAAGCATTACAATTAGTGAAAAATAACCACCGAGAACATGCCGATCTGCCGGTTTACGTCGCTGACGTAAGTCTTCCAACTGTCTGTAATTTCAGAAATTTTTGCTTGGCCGTTGCCCACGCAGCCGTTGTGATAACTACCCGGTTGCATGTCGCCATATTAGCCGCCCTCCTCGGAAAACCAACCTATCTCAAAGAAGGCCCATGGCATAAGATCAAAGGCGTGTATGAATATTCACTTAAGGAATTTGGATATGTGGAGATGATATGAACGGCAACAAGGAACCCAGATTTTCACTGATCATGGCGACAGTAGAAAGAACCAATGAAGTGAAACGATTTCTCAAGCACCTTGACTGTCAAACGTACCCTGAGTTCGAGTTGATCGTGGTGGACCAAAACCCGGACGACCGTTTAGTTCCCCTTCTTGAGCCGTACAGAGACCGTTTCCCTATCCTGCGTTTGAGGTCCAAGAGAGGAGTGTCGCGGGCCCGTAATGTAGGGTTAAGACATGTTTCTGGAAACATCATTGCGTTTCCCGACGATGACTGCTGGTACCCCTCTGACCTTCTAGAACGTGTGGCGCGTTTTTTCCAAAACCATTCAGATATCCATGGCCTCTCGGGGCGCACCATCGATGAGCAACAACGACCCGTGGGCCGTTGGGATAAAAGAGCAGGCTTAATCAATCGCTACAATGTATGGTGGAGGGCAAAGTCTTGTACCATTTTTCTCAGAGCGGAACTTGTGCAAACCGTCGGATATTTCGACGAAACTCTTGGATTGGGAGCGGGAACACCTTGGGGCGCAGCGGAGGAGACAGATTACTTACTTCGTGCATTAAAACACGGGCAGCGCTTATTTTACTGTCCAAATCTCACCGTTTTTCACCCCCAACCTAGGAATGACCGAACCATCGATGCACTGAATCGAGTACGGGAGTACGCGCAGGGAGTAGGGCGAGTGTTACGCAAACATAGATTTCCTGCGTGGTACCTGCCGTATAGATGTTGCTTAACGCTACTTAAAAGCTTTTATCTCTTCATGCTTGGGAGGTTTACGGAAGGCCAACACTGTTTGGTCTCGATTCGAGGACGCATCACGGGCTGGAAAGCGGAACCGTGAAGGTCACGATTCCGCGCAGGGTGTCCAGCGGAAATTCGCCGCTTTTGGCCAAGCGTCACCCTCGATTACGGATTTGCGACAGCGTCACTGGTTGAAATCCAGACACCAATATGTTGATATTAGATTTTGGAGGAGCGGTCATCCAAGGAGGATTGATGTACATATGAAATCTCGAATCTTAGTGCTTTCTTATCGATTCCCTTACCCCTTGACGGATGGTTCACGAATCAGGATGTACAATTTCGCGAAAATTTTGACCAAAAAATATCTAGTGGATTTACTCGCCATCAATGAGGGGCGTGTCAGAGAGCAGCACGTAAACGAGCTTCGAAAGGTTTTCAACGAAGTTATTGTCCACCCCTTTCATCCCTTGCGCTTTAAAATTAATACTTTAAGAGGTCTATTTTGTAACGATTCGTTGCAAGTTTTTTACCATCACTTTGGAAAAGTTCAAAGATGGGTCATAAAGCATTATAAACAGTATGACCTCCTTTTTTGTTTCCATGTTCGCATGGCGAAATATTTAGAAAACATCGTTGAGAGACCAAAGGTCATCGACCTCATTGATGCAACTTCAATTAATTATCAAGAAGCTCAAAGGTTTTCGAAAGGTCTTTGGCGATATATCTACTCTATCGAAAACAAGCGCCTTCTTACGTACGAACTCAAGATGCTGGGCAAATTCGATCTGGCGTTTATCACCTCCCGTTATGACAAAGCATTTCTTGAAAAAAATGCCGGACGCATCTTCGAACATCTTGTCGTGGTTCCGAATGGTGTTCGTGAAGAACTTTTTGCACGGCCCATGACAGGTGAGGAAGAGGATTGGGTCGTTTTCTTGGGTAGGATGAGCTATGCACCTAATATCGACGCCGTTCTTTATTTTACCCATAAAGTATTTCCCTTAATCCGCAAAGAGAAACCCGTCAAGTTTCTAATCGTAGGAACTGATCCAGCGAAGGAAGTGCTAAAATTGCAGAAAATAAAAGACATTGAAGTCACAGGCTTTGTGGAAGATCCATATGAGTATCTCTTGAAAGCGAAGGTAGTGGTGGCTCCAATACGTTTCAGTGCGGGTATTCAGAACAAGATTTTGGAAGCTATGGCCTTGCGGAAGGCCGTGGTAACCACATCAAAAGGCGCGAGGGGAATACTTGGAGAAGATGGGAAGCACTTTTTAGTGGCGGATGATCCCCAAGGTATGGCAGAAAAGGTCTTGCTTTTGTTGCAAGACCAAGGCATTCGAAAAGAACTCGGGGATAACGCATACGGGCTGATTAAGAACGTATATCGTTGGGATATCATTTCGGAAAAATTGTTGTTCCAGCTTGAACAGATTCTTAAAGCATGATATTTTCGGTCCTGCCCCTGGATATCATCGAATCGGTTACCCCTCGTAGACGTGGAGATGCGGTACGCAGCCCGCCGGGATTTTTTCACCGATCTCTCCCGCACACTTGCATGTAGGTCGCGATTAACTTTTCCCGAACTGCGTTCCAAGAAAACATTTTGATCCGCTCAGTTCCCCGGGTCAGCAATTTTTGCTTTAGGGATTCTTCACGCAAAAGCCGCCACATTGCCTCCGCCAGTGCTTCGTGATCCCTGGGGTCGATTCCGTAATACAAGGCCGCTTCTCCAGCTACTTCTCTAGAAGAAGGGATGTCACTGACTACTAAGGGAATGCCCCTCGCCATAGCCTCTACTAAAGGAATGCCAAATCCTTCGTACAGACTCGGCAAGACCAGAAATTCTGCGCCGTCGTACAGATGAACCAATTGCTCATCAGGTACAGATCCGGTAAAAACCACATCTTTGGAAGTGGCGTGTGGAAGACTCTGCATGGTCTTTTGGATCTCTTCGAAACCAAATCCCGGCCGGCCCACGAGAACTAGCCGGATATCCGATTCACGCGCGTGAACTATTGAAAAGGCCTTTAATAACGTGACCACATTTTTCCTTGCCTCGAGCGTCCCCACAAACAGTGCGTATGGCTTACGAATACCGTGTTCACGCATAACTTCTTGAACTCGTTCGGGATCGTGCAGCATCTGCGCGAATAACCGTGGCACGACATTGGGTACAACCCTGACGCGGTCTGGGGACAGGGAGAAAACCTCGACGATCTCGTCCTTGACTGCTTGAGAAACCGTAACCACGAGATCGGATCGCGTGACAGCCAATCGTGTGGCCCACCGTATGTATGGCAGATATCCTTTAGGAAGTGTGTGAGGGACACGCCACCCAACCAAATCGTGTATGGTGCTCAAATGCTTAACCCTATGATTTTTCCAATATGGAACGAGAAAATTTGTGAAATGAACGATATCAGGTTTGAGCCTTCGTTCACGGATTAGCAAGAAGCTATTTATCCAAATTACATATACCGCGCGCCGGGCGGAATGTGGAAGATACTTAAACATTTCCGGCTTTTGAAGGATCACACCTTCTGCGTCATCACAATCTCGTAATAATTCGTACAAATTCAATGTATACCTCCCTATACCGGACCACCGCGTAGTTGAGAAGCCGTCTTCCAACCAGATTATCATTTTGCTCCTTTTACATGCCAGTGACATCCCGCATCAACGATGCCTAACCACAGCCATATGTTGGGCACCGCAAAGGAAGCTTTGCCCATGAAAAAGCTATGGAGGACATTAACGTACAAAGCTAATAAGCCGATTTTTACTAGATAACGCACTTGCTCGGGTAGTTTCCTCGCGTTATACGCTTGTCTCAATGCAGTAAATAATACCGCTCCAAAGAGCAAAACCCCGGCCAAACCGGTTTCCGCAAGCAGCCGGCCAAGAAGAGAATTCAAACTCGGTAGATCTGCCCATTTAGTTTGGATAATCACCGTATGCATCTCTTCTGGGATCATTTCGCTGAGGTGCAAGGTACTCGAGCCTAACCCGTAACCCAGGGTGTTGTAAGAACTAAAAAGATTGATAAATGGGCCAATTGCGCTGTATAAACGATCCGCAGCGGAAACAGTCAACTCTCTTTGAAACAGAAGATATTTGATGTGCCTTACCAAATAGTTGTGCGGGATTGCTACTTGCGAAAATAGAAAGGCACCAAATATAATTATAAATGTCCACTTGAGCCAGCCTTTTAATTTATTTCGCATAAGTATTATTAACCCTACAACGAGCATGAGCGCGCTTATCGCCCCGGCCAGACTGAAGGTCAAAACAAGGAGAAGGGATGCGGCGACGAAGAAAACGAAGCCTGCCCATTTGAGCGGAGTCCCCAAGAGCAACCAACTTGCGAACGGCATAACTATCCCCGTCAAAAAATGAGCAAAGCGGGAGGGCTCAAGTGACAAGCCACTTACCCTCCGGTGAAAAACCCGTAGCCCCAGGGCCTGTCTGAGTTCATAAGCCCAAGAGTTTCCGTTCCATTCCCCGAACGCCACCACACATACCGTCAAGAAGCCCAACGCCAGTCCTATTAAGAATAGCCAATATGTACGCTTATCGAGGTTCCGTACCACTGCGTACACAGAAATCCCTAGTAGCAAAGAAATCACTTGCTTTACCCACGCAAAGACCCGAAGGTCAACGCCCGCCGAGGTATGATGAAGATCCAACAGTAAAGCCACTAGGGAATGGATCAGGACGTAAAGCGTAAAAATCCAGGTAGCTGTCAAGATAGGGGAGATCCGTATCTTCCGCCCCAAGAAAGGAGCACCCAAAAACGCGATCACGCTCGCAAGCGGAATGACCTTGGCTTTTACCGGCAGCGCAATGGATCCAACGGGGAGGGCAAACGCCATGAGGAACAACAGGACTTCACTCACTTTTTCTCTCATCTTGTTCTCTCGCCACAACCTCGTCGAAGCCGGTTTCCTTTTTCAACTCCGTCGCTAACGTAAGCAACTCTTCTACCACCCGCTCATCGGAGATCTTCACCGTCTCGTCCATAGACTCCTTTAAATCATAGGCCTCAAAATTTCCGTCATTACGGGTTATTAGCTTGTGTAATTTATTGTCGATTAAAGCGAACATGGGTCCCGCATATGGCAAGTGTCTCCTATCGACATGGGGGTTCCGTCTTTTTATCCACCCCAACCATCCTTTGGCGGATATTATTTGGGCCACTGCTACCTCGCGTCCGGCCTTCCCAAGTAGCGAGCGGGACCATAGGTCACCACGCATTCTGATACCGCTGAGTTCCATTATCGTAGCGTAGATGTCCGTGATTTGGGCCAAGATATGTCGGAATCCGCGGATGCCATATCCGTCGGGAAACCGAAATATAAGAGGTATCCAGAGCACCTCATTGTAAAGGGAGAACATGTGGTCCACTAAGCCCTTTTCTCCTAAGTGTTCGCCGTGATCCGCGGTTATGATCAGGACCGTGTCTCGACGGAGATCTGTGTCCACGTACCACTCATAAATCTCTCGCAGCTTTGCGTCTAAAAACAGCAGTTCTTCATCATATAAATCCCTTAGTTTTTCAAGCAGTTCTTGGGAAAAAGGCCCGAATGCGTAATGCCGGAACTTATCCTGGGCTTCTCCGAGGTCTTCGGGATCCCCCTGGAAGAAAGTTCCGAAGTAAGGTGGAGGTGGATGGTATTCTGAATGCGCTTGCATTATATTTACAAAACCGAAAAATGGCTTTCCCTTTCTCCGAGCTTGAACCACCTGTTTTTTCAGCAGAACGATGGCCTTGTTCGTATGGGGAGTAGCATCGAAAATGGGCGACCTCCACCTTCTGGCCCTCGTCCAGGCTGCGTTTACGAGCTTGATGCCGGCCGGAACACTCAAATCAGGGCGGGTAACCAACAACCGAAGCAAAGTGCGTACTTGCTCGGCGTCGTTCTTTCCCGCCAACTCGCGGCGCAACCGCTCAAACCCCTCTCCTGTTTCGGATAACAATTTTTTCGGTGTAGTTTCCTGGAAACTTTGGAATCCCCGACCGTAACCCGTCAATCTCGACACCATAGGATTACATGAGATGCCAAATGTGTAATAGCCAATAGCCGCAAGACGCGCGGCCAGGGTAGGCATACCTTTGCGTAATACCGGCTGAGTCTCATATGTCCTACACTGGGAGGGGAGCATACCCGTAAACAAAGAAGCGTGAGCAGGGGGAGTCCAACATGCGGTGGAGAAACAGCGTGTGAAGACAAGGGCTTCCGCCGCAATCTCCCGAAGATTGGGCATGGTATTGCGTGAATAGCCATATAATGGGATGTGTTTGGCACCAACGGTATCTAATACAAAGATCAGAAAATTCAGCTTGTCACCACTTCTCAATTGTGCTCGCCTCCCAACGAAGATTTTAGCAACCAAAGAGCCGGCGACGTAAGACACATGACCGCTACCTTCTTCCACCAAGGCATCCTCAGCCGCCATTCCTCGTCGAGGCGAATCGTAATGGTACCGGAATCGAAACGCATTGGGTTTCCCGCGATTAGATGGTTAGGCGGAAGAAAAACCTTCAGGTTCTCAAAGAGCCCCGAAGGCGGACTGAAGCCCAGCCACTCCGCGATCTTGCCCAACGCCGTCTCTGGTTCTCGCGCGAGCTCCTCGTACCGCAAACGCATATATCGTCCCGGAGGAAGACGCGACTTTAACAACCACGCCGCGATGTTGTGCGCAACCCAAAACGCCGAGGCCCTCAATAATCCCCTTCTTTCCATGTAAACTGTGTCCCAGTAAACGGCACGTTGGCGCTTCCGCCGCTGCCACGAGAATACGACGGCACACGGATGGCGCACCAGGTGCAACACGTACAACTCGATTTCGGGGATGCCGGCAAGCACCAACCCGTGGGAGGCCTGCTTCGAAGAATCCACGAGAAATTGAGCACCGGTAACTTCACAAACCATATTAAAAAAGGACAGAAGTTTCTGTTGATACTCGCATTTTCTTCGGAAAAATGGTTGGGATGCAAGCCGGGGCCACAAAAGTTTCCACAGATAGCGCATGCGTTCCACTTCCTGCTTTAAAGAAATAATCTCCTGAATGGCTTTGTCACTCAACTCCCCAAAGGTCTTCACAAATACCGTAGACCATACGGGGCACTCCCTAACCGGTTTGCCACATCCACAAAGACGATTTTGCCCATAGCCTTTAGCCCATGCGGCATGAAACTCTCCCATGCAGAAAATGCGTGGATCCAAAAGCCCTATCAAACGTTCCAGTAAAGTACTACCACTGCGCCCTGAGCCCGCGATCAAGATCACCTTCATTTGCAATTAGAGCACGCTCCTTTGCCCCAAGCTTCAATTGACGGAATTCTAGCCCCAAGACCCCGCAAAGCAATCAATATTATCCAAAAGCTGTAGGGACAAAGCCGAACTTATAGTACGCCCAAATCAGAAAGAAAGCATAACGCAATGTCATACTCACAACGTTCGCAACCGCGCTTCCCGTTAGCCCCCAAATGGGAATAAACACCACGTTCAAAACCACATTGACCAGGATGCTGAGCACATTGCCCAATGCGGTTATGTGTTCGTGCCCTGTCATGTTTAAAAAAATGCCCACCGGTCCCGCTACCACACTCACCAGTTGCCCAATGCTCAGGATTACTAATATGGAGGCTCCCATCACGAACTCATGGCCAAAAACTAAAAGCACGCTCCGTGGGAGCGCCATCATTACGACTGCAACCGGTAACGAGATAAACAAACCCAAACGAGCACTCTTAACTACCAAAGACCGCAGTTGTTTGGCCGCACCCTTGGCATACAATCCCGCTATAGCTGGTCCCAAAGGCATGTTAATGGCGAGAAGCCCCAGACTGATGAGCGAGGCACCACGGAGGGCGATATCGAAAATCCCTGCGGCGTTAGGCCCAAGCATACTGCCTACCAATACGGTGGAAACGCGCTTGTTCAACATTCCCGCAATTCCGACCAAAAGAAAAAACATCGCGCTCTTAAGCCATTCCCGGGGGTGAGAAATTTGAACGATTTCTTTATTTAACCCAGGTGGCAGGCGTTTTCGTACGAGGAAAATCGTGAAAACGAGAGCCATCGCTCCTGCTGCAACCCGCAGTCCAACGGCCAAAATGCTTTTCATGGCAATTGTTTGGCTCGCAATGAGGATCGAAACCAAAAATAAAGCGGGAAAAACGAAAGTTTGAGGGATCTGGGCTTCCACCGCATACCCCAGGCCACGCAGAAGTCCCTGCAACAGAAGAAGATACACCAACAAGGGGACCAACAGCATCGCGATCCATAACACCGTTTGCATTTCCGGGAATAAATTCCCTCCGCAAAGCCGGACTACCGATGCAAAAATAGAAGCAGTTCCTATGGAAGTCACGAAAGCCATATAGCTTGACCAGCGGATGATTCCCTTAAGGCGTTGCAGGTCATCTATAGCTTTGTATCGTGCCGCTTCACGCACAAGAAGTGTGTTCAATCCCATCACTGCCAGGATGGAGAGGACTTGGGTCCACGACACAGCATATGCGTACACCCCATATTCTTTCGCACCCAATACTCGCGCGAGGAGCAAACTTGTTCCCAGCACCAGGACAACATTGAAAAACTTGAGGACAAGAGAACCCGTGCTTTCCCTAATCATATAAACTTTGAGTTTCCCATGGGTTCTCTTGCCGAAGAGGATAGCGAAAAATTCTCTGACTGCGTTCATACCCACCTTTATACCTCTATTCGCGTTTTTTAACACACTCCTGAGCCTCCGCTTAAGTTATTGCTGCAATTAAGATAGCCTACGTCAGTGGTGCAACTAATTCTATGTCACTGTTTACAGCGGGGGTACCTTGAGGGGAAGGAAGGACCCCATTTTTGGCGAGGGTGAGCCTGGGGTGCTTTCGCGGGAGAGGGTGCGGGAAGTGATGCCCGAGGAGTTCCAGGCCTTGCTTCTTCTGGAGTGAGGGCATTCGTCCAAGAGAACGGGGGACGCATGAACAGCGCCTACCGCCGCACACTGGAGACGCCCTTTAGCCAGGTACAGCTTCTGCGTCCCCTGCGATCGGCCAGGCCAGTTCAAGCCCTCCCTCTTCGCCTCTTGCGCCAGAAAGACCGTAGACCTCACCGCCCTGGTACTGGTACTTTATGCCGTGGGGGTCTCAGCACGGGTGGTGGGGGAGGTGATGGGCATCTCCCCGGACATCGCTATTCCCACAGCACCATGAGCCGGATCACGGAGCTTGTGTTGGAGAGGGTGGAGTCCTTCCGCACACGACCCCTGAGGAAGCGGTACGCCATCGTGTACCTGGAATGTCTGTTTGCGAAGGTCCTACGGGAAGAGGGCATCCGAAAAGAGGCAGTGTATGTGGTGCTGGGAGGAGGAGCTGGACTCCTCTTCGTCTTCTTCCGCTATCCGAAGGCCCTGTGGACATACCTGCGGAGCACAAACCGACTGGAGCAGTCCATCCGGGAGCTACACGGGGGCACGAAGATGTGGGATCACAAGTTCCCCAAGGCCGAGGCGATCGACAAGCTTTTTCTACCTCGAATGTGAGCGCCACAGGATCAAATGAGAACGAAGGCTCAAGGAGTTTGCCGAAGTCCAAAAGAAGCTCAACCGGTTGTTCGAAGAAAGGTGCCCCACGCCACATCATGTGACACAGAATTCTCGACACTACCCCGAGGTTTCATCCGGGGTGCCCTTGTTCTTTAGCCAGAGACCTTAGGTTCTCCTTGAAACGGACATTTTCGTTTGTCCATGCTGGCGAGGTCGGGTAAGGTGACCGTGGAATGCTGGCTTTAGTGGCCGTGGTCGCGTTCGGGGCCACTTTCCTCGGTACTGTGCTCCTCGTGCCTAGGCTTAAACGGGCGGGGATCGTGGGGCCCGACGTGCACAAGCCCGGAAAACCGGAGATCCCTGAAATGGGAGGCCTGGCCATCGTAACCGGATTCGGCGCTGGGGTGCTATTAGCTATCTCATTGGCCACTTTTTGGACCAGGTTTCCTTCCCTGGACGTAGTCGCGCTTCTCGCCGTTTTGTGTACCGTACTCCTTACCACGTTGTTAGGTGTCATTGATGATCTTATCGGAATACGCCAGTGGGTGAAAGCTTTGCTTCCTGTCATCGCCGCATTCCCTCTGGTGGTGGTACGTGTCGGCGTTTCCACCATGCGCATTCCCCTTATCGGTCGAATAGATTTCGGTCCATTTTACGCTCTCTTGCTCATTCCCTTTGGTATAACCGGAGCGGCGAATGCTGTGAACATGCTCGCGGGGTTCAATGGCCTGGAGGCAGGAATGGGCCTCGTAGCCCTGGGCTCTCTGGCGGCGATCGCCGCGGGCTTTGGGAAGCTCACGGCTTTGACCCTCCTCCTCGCCGGGATCGGGGCACTGCTCGGCATCATCTACTTCAATTGGTACCCGGCCAAGATTTTCATCGGGGATGTAGGCACGCTCTCCATCGGCGCAATCATCGCCGCGGCGGTGATCGTGGGGAACTTCGAGTGGGCGGGGGTCATTGTGATCTTCCCTTACGCCCTTGACTTTCTGATCAAAGCCGCCCACGGCTTTCCCTCACGGGGCTGGTGGGGCGAGCTCCGGAAGGATGGGAAGCTCCAATGTCCCGATAGTGGCCCGGTGGGGCTGGCCCAATGGGTGCTCAAGGTCACTGGCGGGCTCCACGAGCGCACGCTGGTGCTGGTCCTCATCGGGTTCGAGGTCCTGTGCGGCCTCGCCGCTGTGCTCCTCTACCTCCTCCTCTGATGGACGCATCTGGTTTTTGGAGGGTAATGGATATGCTCCCAGGTTTCATGGCGTGCCACATCATGCTATCCGCAGATCCCGCGATCGTTCTCCCAGGGTAGCGGATCTAAGCGCGACTCTTCCGGCGAATGTCCCAGCCACTTAGCGATGGCATTTACTGACCTTTCCAAGGTCCTCTATCCGCTGGGGTCAGGGTTTCGTAAGCGCGTTTGGGGTAAGCCATGGGGTCACAACTTGGGTTTTGACATTTTGGGCGGTCATCGTTCCGGT
>MTNE01000137.1 GCA_002011355.1 Thermoplasmatales archaeon JdFR-43
GAATCGTAGGATAAATCAGTGAATTGTATGATATCATGTGTGGTTGGAGAAGAAGGTGAATAACCAAAATTCGCTACTGGTGGAGTGTTTGCTACGGTGACGAATTTATATGTTGAATTGCTTGCGCCATCATTGTCAGTTACTGTTAAAGTTACCCTATACACTCCATCATCCACATATCTATGTTGTGGATTTTGCTGGGTGCTTGTTGTTCCGTCTCCAAAATCCCAGTACCATGAAACTATTGTTCCATCAACATCATAAGATAGATCGGTGAATTGGATTATATCTGATGTTGTCGGGAAGGATGGGGAATAATCAAAATCTGCTATAGGTGGATTGTTTACGCCTGATGGCTGATAGTAGATATATGCCACGCTATNTTCNATNCCACANTCTCCATACCTTATTCTAAAATAGCCATTTATGCCGCCATTTCCCCAGCTATTTTTGCATATCCAGTATTGGCCAGTATCATTGTAACCCACGATAACAACAGCATGCCCTCCTGAAAGATTTCCATAAGAATAATAATATACTCCATTGGGCCAGGAATATGGATTTGCCCAGTAATCATAAAAATCTTCGTATACATCATAAGCTGCAATGAGTGGACCATAATTTATCAGAGCGTTTTTTATATTTGTGGCTCCAGTCACCCACTGCCAATCATTTATTTTCCATGCCCTTTGCTGCCAGTCATAACATGTGTCCCCACATGATAAATCTGTTCCGTAATAGGCCCCATCATAAGGAAAACAATCTTCATCTGGAACACCATAATCTCTCAAATAATCCAATGCAGAGGAGATATACCATCCAATTCCACAATCTCCACCTCCACAGAAGAAAAGATGTGCTTCTGATAAATCGGTTGTTATTCCCTCTTTAATTTTAATTACCGCCTCAAATGCCCCCAGTGCTGCAAAAGCAACACAACTTCCACATGCCCCCTGATCCTTGACAGGTGTCATGTAGTCAGTACCATTTACATTTCTCCAGTCCCAAGATGGAGGGGGTAAGCCCAGTATGGAGGAGGTTGCTGTGAGAGGGACATCCTCTCTGATACAACCCAATCCTTTTAATTTAGCAGGTATAACATCAACATTTTTTGCATCATGTTCCTGAACGCTAAAAACAATTCCAGATACGAGGAGACCAACCAGCAGTGCAAATATCATTCTTCTCATTTAATCACTGGTAAATTGAAAAGCCCTAGAAAAAANTTCTTAAATTTTCATATTCCGCAGAGTTAATAAATGGGTATTGATTAAAAGATTGGAATGAAAAAAACGATTTCATACGCTCTATATGTCTATGATTTGGAAGAGGATAATGCAAAAAAATGTACAGCAAAAAAACTTGCAAAATTTGGGATGGTTAAGATTGTTAAAAATGCAAAATTGCTGCCAAAAAAAGCAATTTTGCTTAGCCCCATATCAGAAAAAGCTATATCTATAGAGGATTCTGATATAAAAAATATTGTTGCCATTGATTGTTCATGGAAAAAGGCGGAGGATTTTTTTCACAGATTCAAGCATAGAATGAAGGAAAGGGCTTTGCCTTATTTAGTAGCTGCAAATCCAACAAATTATGGAAAACCTTTCAAGTTAAGTACAGTAGAAGCTATGGCTGCAGCCCTTTATATACTGGGTGAGGAAAGTCATGCTAGAGAGTTGTTAAATAAATTCAAGTGGGGAAAACATTTCCTGGAATTGAATAAAATGCCTCTGGAAGATTACAAAAATGCAAAAAATAGCAGGGAAGTTATAGAGGCAATGAAAGCTTACATATGAAAACATTTTTTATATCCTCTGCTTTTATACCCATGGAAGTTTCTTTCCCTTATGGCAAAAAAAGCATAGTAATAGACATTCCAGAAAAAAATTTGTTGGAANTTGCAAAGGCAAAGGAAAAGGAAGCAAAAGATGAAGAGGAAATTATAAAAAAAGCCATAGAAAATCCAGTAAATGCAAAAAAACTTGAAAAGTTAAAAGGCAGGATTGCAATAGTTGTTGATGATAAAACAAGACCCTGCCCGACAAAAAAATTGCTGCCATATATTCTCGAAAAAATAAAGGGAGAGATAAAAATAATTTTTGCAACTGGCACCCATGTTCCAGTTAATGAAAAAGAGGCAGAGGAGCTGCTGGGCAAGGAGATAGCAAATGAATATGAATGGGNAAGCCATAGTCAGGATGCAAAATTTGTTGATTATGGAGTAACCAACTTTGGCACCCCTTTGTTTTTCAATGCCGAATTTGCAAATGCTGATGCAAAAATTTTGATTGGAGATGTAGAATACCATTATTTTGCTGGATATGGAGGAGGGCGGAAGAGTGTGCTGCCTGGTGTGGCTGCTGAAGTTACCATAGAAACAAATCACAAGAGAATGTTTCATGAAAAGTCAAGATTTGGTGTACTTGATGGAAATCCAGTGCATGAAGATATGGAAGAAGCTGCAGATATAGCAGGTGTGGATTTTTGTTTGAATGTTGTTATGAATAGCAGACATGAAATTGTTGGAGCTTTTGCCGGAGATCATAAACATGTTCTCCGCCAAGGAGCAAAGCTGGTTGATGAGATGTATAGGGTGGAGATAAAACAAAAGGCGGATGTCGCCATAATTGCTGCAGATGGTCATCCTCATGATATAAATTTATATCAGGCAATGAAGGCTATACAGACTGTAATAGATGTTGTTAAAGAAGGTGGCACGATAGTTTTGATTGCTGAATGCAAAGAAGGACATGGAAGCGAGAAATTCTACAATGAAATGGAGAAGTATGAAAGCAGCGAGGAAATAAAGAAAGACTTGCTCAAAAAGTTTGTAATGGGAAAACATAAAGTATATTACATGTTAAAAGCTGCTGAAAAAGTCAAGCTTTACACCATAACAGATATGGACGAGGAAATGGCATCCCATTTTAAAATGGAAAAAATCAGCGAAGATGAAATTCTGGATAAGATTTATGAGAGACATGGCAAAGAAGCAAAAATTATAGCATCTCCTCATGCAACAACAACGCTGGTGGCATTGAAATAATACTATTTTTTCTCCTTTTGTTTTAATGAAATATCTCCTCCAGATTCGTAGATAATACCTTTTTCCACTGTATTTTTAACTACCTCCTCNATCCTNCCTATTGCTTCTTTGATTTTATTCAATGCATGACTAGCCTTATCCGAGGCACATTCACANGAAAGCACCTCAATATAGCCTTTAGCAATGGCTATTGGATTGAGAAAATAATGAGCAGCTTCCTCAAGAAATTTTTCCCTTTCCTTCAAAGCTTCCCTTTCCTTTTTTTCTGCTTCTTTTCTTTCGTCACTAATGATACCGGTTAATATGGAAACTATAAAAAAGATAAATAGTTGCGATAAATGCGAAATGAATCTTTCTTTCCCCACGTCGGCATAAAAATCGCTCATGAGTAAAAAGAAGCCCAGAAAAAAAGCATTTATCGAACCCTTTTTACCCCACCAGAAACTAGATAGAATCGCTGGAATATAAATAAAATGTGTGTAAAATATTTCCTTTTTTATAACCAAGGTATAATAAGAAATTAGCCAGACACTGAAGGAAGAAAGGAAAATAACAATTAAAATCTTCACAATATCATCTATTGAATATCGGGAAGAGTTAAATGATAAATGAGGCATGCCCATAGTATATTTAAATTTTTTTCGTATTTATTTATTCCGCTTTTATTTTCATTCCATATAAATCGCTGGCTTATAGGGCATTGCATATCTTCTTTTATTCGCTGGATCAGGGCATTCCCCATCCTTACATATATAAAAGGATGCATTGAATTCTTTTTCCAGAAATTCTTTTGCTCCTTCAAAATATGTCTTTTCGTCAATTCTGATGAACTTTTCTTTCCTCATTTCCTGGATTAATTTTGCTGCATATTGTGAAGCTTCTTTCATATCAACACCCACTTTCTTGATTTCATTCATCAAATTTTTCATGTTTAACTGTCCTTCTTTTTCCAGCTGCATTGCTATATCAACAACATCCCATTTCCAGTCTGGAGCGAGATAAATGTAAATTTTGCTTGGCTTGATGCCAGTGACTTTTATTATTTCTTCTATGTCCTCCATTGTTTTTATTAAAACATCCTCCGCTTTTAAAACAGCATAATCTATCTCATCATGCTTTGGATACTCCTGCAGGGAAACAAATTCGTCATTTCCAAGCTTTTCCCACATCTCCTCAGCTATATGAGGTGTAAAAGGTGTCATTGCCTTAATCCATTTCTCAAGTAATTGTCTAACAAGCTCTTTATTTCCTCCTCCTCTCTTTATATACCAGTTGAATGCGTTGTAAATTTCAAAGAATAAAGCATTTGCTGCCTTTCTCAGCTCAAACTCCTTCATTGCCTCCTTTACTTCTTTTAATTTTTCATTGAATACAGCCGCAATCCACTCATCTATTTTGCCTTCTTTTCCTTCTATTGCCACAAGCTCTTCAAATAAATTCCATATCCTCATCAACCTTTTCCTGTACTGCTCCACTGCTTCGCCATCCCATTCTATGTCAACAAATGGGCTACCTATGTGAGCATAATAAAGGCGGAGAGCATCTACTCCATATCTTTTGGCAGCATCCGGAATTGGCTCAGCTCCTCCCTTTGATTTAGATATTTTCATTCCCGCCTTCTGCGTAATCCACCAGTTTACGAAGATGCCGCGAGGCCAGTATTTTTCTGGCATAATGGCAACATGGTTCATTATGAAAACAGGAAAATGAACTGTTTTGTGCTCCTTGCCGCCAAGATTAATATCCACAGGGTACCAGTACTCAAAATCTTTCCTTATCTCATCCCATATTTCATTCTTTGGCTTTCCTTTGCCAAGAAATACGTAATCAAAGAATTCATCATCCATTTCCTCTGCTTTTATCTTTCCTTCATTTACATATTTGGAGATTATGTAGTAAGCAGGATATAGAGTTGAGTCGGAAATGGGCTCAATAACCCAGCTTTCATCAAAGGGAAAAGGAGTTCCAAGCCATGAACCCTGCCTTATGCATGCCCTGTCCCCATACCATTCCAGAATTTTCGGCAACTCTTCCTTGTACTCCTTTGGATATATATTCATGCTTCTGACCCATTCCTTGCTTTTTTCTGTAAGCTCTTCATCACTGTATTTAATGAACCACTGGTTCGGCACTCTTTTTATAACAACTTCTTCCCCACATCTGCAAACAACTCTTTTTGAAAACTCCCTCATTATCACTGCCATATTATTAGCCAGCATTTCCTCCTTTATTTCCTCCTTGGCATCATTTACACGCATTCCTGCATAGCCGTTGCAATTTTCATTCATCACACCCTTGTGAAATTCTTCTTTATAAATTATCTGCGTTGCCTCCTCAAGCTTCTCCTCCTCCATCTGATTTTTTATGCCCATTTTTTCAACGATTTCCTTCGCCGGAATTTCATAGCCAGCTATATCTATAATAACAATAGGATCAACAGGCATTCCTATATCGCGCAATGCAACATAATCATATGGGGCATGCGCAGGAACGCTCATTACTATGCCAGTAGCAATATCAGGAGAAGCAAACCTTGCAGCAAAAATCGGGATTTCTTTATTGACGATGGGAGCAACGCATTTCTTGCCGACAAGCTCCTTCCCATGTATTTTTCCTATAATTTCGACATTCTCCATCTGGTAACTCAGCTTTTTGGCTGCTTTTTCCGAAAGAATCCATTCCTCATTGCCAACTCTGGCCACAACATATTCTATTTCATCATTCACCCACATGTTTGTAACACCAAAAATTGTTTCAGGGCGAAGAGTGGCAGCAGGCAGGATTCTGTCATCAAACTTAAACTTTATAACGATAAATTCCAGAATCTCTGCATCTCCTCCTTCTGATATATCTGTCTCAGATTTATCAACAGCAACTGGCCCACAATTTGGACAGTAAGGGGCAAAATGGGGCTTCTGAATTAAAAGGCCATGCTCATTTAGCTTTCTGAATTGCCACTGTATGAATTTTTTGTAGCCAGGCGAGATTGTATCCATGAGGCGGGTGTAATCAATGAGAAAGCCAAACTTCTTCCAGTAATCCTCAACATAAACTTGGCTGAAAAACTTAACCACTTCTTCTGGATCAGATAATTTCTCAATAACTTCTTCCGGACAACCATTGTTGCGGAGATACCGCAGTGTAGCTTCATCCTTCCTTGCTACTTTTTTCGCCAAACTAACAGCAGGTAAGCCAGTAGCATGAAAACCAGCAGGGAAAATGACATCGTAGCCATTCATTCTCATGTATCTTGCAATTATGTCTGAGTAGGTAAAACCACGCATGTGACCTACGTGCAAATAGCCAGAGATGCCTGGATATGCAAAATGAATAAAAAACTTCTTTCCCTTCTCCTTTTTTGCTTCATATATTTTGCTGCTGAACCATTTCTCCTGCCATTTCTGCTCTATTGCCTCAAAATCCATCATATGGAAAAAATCGGGCATTATATAAGATTTGCTTATTGCTTTCTGACAATTTCATCAACAACCATCGCCATTCTTTTTGTCTCAAGCACATCATGGCATCGCAGTATATCTGCTCCATTTGCAATTGCTATAGCCTCTGCCCCCAAACTACCCTCAAGCCTTTCTTCCACGCTTGCTTTTATAATATTTCCTATGAATGTCTTCCTAGATATTCCTATTAGCAGGGGTTTTCCCAGGCCTTTGAGCTCCATTAAACGCGCTATTATCTCGCAATTATCCTCTATGCCCTCTCCCGTCCTTTTCCCGAATCCTATGCCCGGGTCTATTATAATCTTGCTATCATCTATTCCATTTTCAACAGCAAAATCTATTCTCTGCTTCAAAAATTCATAGATTTCCTCCACCACATCCTCATAATATGGCTTCTCCTGCATGTTCTTTGGCTCTCCTTTCATATGCATTATGCAGACAGGCACATCATACTCTTTTATGATTTCTGCCATCCCTTCGCTTCTCAAAGCTTTGACATCATTCACCATATCGGCCCCTTTTTCTATTGCCTTTTCTGCCACTTCTGGCTTGTATGTGTCTATGGAAATGGGAATTTTTACTTCCTTCTTTATTTCCTCAATTACCGGCAACACTCTCTTCATTTCCTCTTCAGCATCAACCGGCTGAGAGAAGGGACGTGTTGATTCGCCACCAACATCAATTATATCTGCTCCTTCTTTCTCCATCTGCTTTGCCCTTTCAACAGCATTTTCAAGCGTGCTGTATTTTCCACCATTATAGAAAGAGTCAGGCGTCACATTGAGGATACCCATTACATAAGTTTGCTCTCCAAACCTGAATGTTTTGCTGCCTATTTTCATCTCCACTCTTTTTTCAAGATTTTCCATAATTTTTTCTATCTCCTCTCCTATTTTTTTAAGNCGATTATATTGCTTCTTTACTTTATTCGCCACCCTTGCCATCTGCTTTTTACTTCCCATAAGCAGAATATCTGTTTTTTCTGTATATGGCGGCAATGCCCTTTCAGCAATTGCGGCATCTCCGCCAACAGCAAGCATTTCCTGCTTCAGTATGATGGCATCCTGCGGCATCAATTCCTTGAATTTTATGTTTAGATGAAATAATTTCGGCAGCATTATGTCAATGGCGTCTTTATGNACTCCTATTCTTTTCAGCTCTTTTATCGCTTCATCCACATTTCTTATTACGCGCAACATGCTATCACATCGTTTTTGGCAACAGAGTGCCATGCAGGGTTACATTTGAAAGGATGAAGGTTGCGGGAGGTATTAAGGCAATTAATGCAATGAAAGGATTAATTACAGCGAGCATTATTGGAACCAGCGAAAAATTAATGTAATAATGCAATCCAATATACTTTCTCACAGCATCTCTAACAAAAGTTTTTATTGATAAAAGGCGATGACTCACATAAAGCATGGCAANGCTCAGCACAACAAGCACAACAATCTGTATGAATTTTCCTTTGAACTCTTCAAATGCATAAAACGGATAGAAAAGGAAGAAAAGATATACTGCTTGCAGCCCATATGCCAGAAATTTGAATGAAAATGGGATGAAGATTTTTTTATTCTCCACTCTTACTCCAAGTTTTATAGCCAGTGTTTTCGCCTTTCCCTTATAATCATGCTCCGCATCTTTCAAGCCGCCTGCTATAAATTGCATGAATAACACCTGCAATGTGCCGAGCAATGCAACAATTAATGCAAGGCTNCTTAATNTNCCTACNGTCAATGCCCCATATAATATAATGAGAAATATGCCAGCTGCCACAAATATATCCATTGCTGGCTTTTTTTTGCTTATAAAATCATATATGGTTATGGAAATGGCTGAAAAAATTAACANTATCATCGAAACAAAATTGGAATAAATATACGCAACAGAAATTGCCAGAATGAAAGATATAATTAGCATTGAAACGGTGAAAATCCATGCATTTCTCAAGCTTATTTTACCGCTGACCAATGGCCTGTCTTTCAGCTCTTTTGATAACTTGTCTATTTTGTAATCAACTATATCATTTAATGCAAATCCGTAACAATGACCGAAAAAGCCAACGAGGAAAAAGAGGAATAGGCAAAATAAATTTCCCTCTCCGTTGCTTATTGCTCCGAGAACAGGAGCTATCGCTGTTAAACCAGCATTGAAGGAACGGGANAGCTTAAGATACTCTTTTATCACATTCTGTATATGAAAATTCTGTATTTTATTCTATCTATGCAAATGCATTTCATCATCTTTTCATCAGATTCTGACCCTTTCATCACTTGTCAGCATGATTAAATGTTTAACTCATTATAATCTTTATGCCATCATATATGAAATATAATCCAAAGAAAAGCATGAGGATAAAAGAGACGGCAATCAATCCCTTTTCCACCTTCCTGAATTTCATCCCTTTATTTGAAGAAAATGAGACAATTTCATACCATACAAAATCGCACATTTCATGAAATACTATCAGCGAAATTAAGCCTACTACCCCAAAAAAGGCAGCATTTATTGCTAGGGTAAAGCCAACTGTAAGCCACCACATTATAAAGTATGGATTTAATGTGCTCAATGCAAATCCTGCAATAAAACCCTTAAGCTGTTTTCCCTCTTTTTCCTTCAAAGCAGAAAATGCAAAGTACAACAGGAATACGCCCCCTGCTATTCCAATTNTCGCNCTTATGGCATCGCTCATTTCAATTTTTCCGAAGATGAATAACGTAATTATTATTGGCACCTCTACCACTGCATGCCCTGTAGCAATTAGAAAGCCAGCATGCTTGCTTTTCCGCCCCTCTGCTATTGCTGTAGCGAAGACAGGGCCTGGCATTAAAACGCCACTTAAGGAAACGAGTATGATGGTAGCAATGAAGGCAATATAATCCATAGGAATATATATGCAGTATAAATTAATTTCATGGCAAAATATTGCCCAAGATGTGGCTCGAGCAATGTTGACTGGGTTTTGCCTCAGACATGGAGTAAATGGCAATGTAAGGATTGCGGATATATAGGAGCATTGATTATAGAAAACGGTGAACTTGCAAAAGAAATAAGNAAAAAATGGAAAGATAAAAAACCATAATTATTTAAAATCATTTTATATTAAGGTTGTGGGAAAATGAACGTGACAGATTTCATAAATTTGCCGGTTTATACCAACAGNGGTATATATGTAGGAGAGGTAAGAAATGTTTTAATTGATGTTGATGAAAAATGCGTAGCCAAGCTTATATTAACAGAGACAAACAAAAATATTGTTGAAGGAGGTAAGGATGTTGCAGTGCCTTATAGATGGGTGGCAGCAGTTGGTGACATTATAATACTGAGCTATTTTCCGGAGAGAGTAGAGATGCCCANTGAGAGCGAGGAAGAGGAAGAGCAGGAGTGAGGAAAAAAATAAATATATAATTCCCAATATCAGATTATCTGGAGGGTTAAAAATGATTAAAAAACCGGTTATATTGGCTTTGGTCGGGGTCGTTCTACTTCTATGCCAGAGTAGCCATGCATTATCATGGGGTAAGATAGATGCAACCCCTGATACATCCATAGCATATGTTGAAAGGTATGGATTACAGGAAGTGAGGCTCACTGTTGAATACCAACCATATTATTTTGGTTATCTGCCTGCTTATGTTGAGGTTTCTGTGGAAGGTAGCCCAAGNTGGCTTACTGTAATAGCTTCTCCAAGGACATTTGTTCTCCAGCCAAAAACTCCAAAAACAGTGACTCTCATTATGCAGGTAAAGGAGCATGATATCCAAGCTGGACAATCTGGCACTGTAGACATTGCGGTAAGAGGGAGATTGGTTACGGGAGGAGTGCTAAGGACGATTGATGATGCAAAGCTATCATTAATAGTTGGCTACAATCCATTTACCGAGATTGCAATAAGTGCCATACAGCCGATAGAGAGAACATCCCCGGATAGAGAATTGCCATTCATCATAAACATTTATAATTATGGAAATTCCCGTATTATTGTAGATCTTACTGCCGAAGAAAAGCCAGGAGATTGGAAATATGTTATAAGCCCATCTACAGTTGTTATTGAGCCGAAGCAACCAGGAGATGATACATTTCCATATGCAACGGTTACAATTACATTAACTTCTCCACACGGAACAGCCATATCATATCATAATGACTGGGAGGATTTTGCAATAAAAGCAAAGGCAAGAGCAGAGGCACCATACTATGAATATCAGGGAGGGAAATGGGTCCGAAGAACAGATGAAATTGATTTGATAACAAAATATGAAACTACTGCCTATTTCTTGGCGAAAAACAAAGGATTCTACGTGCCTGGCTTTGATGTGCTGATAATGATGGCAGGGATTGCAATAGCCGGCTTACTCATTGCTAGGAAGAAAAAGTAATATGCGAATTTTACCTCTTCTCTTCTTCCTCTTACTTCTTATTCCTCTAACAAATTTTGCCTCAGCAAAGGAACCGTTCGCTCAGTTTATAAATTTACAAATTGATCCTGTAGATGGCACAACAGCAGAGATAGAGCCAACAAAAGAGCATACCTTTTATTTCAAATTTTATAATGGCGGCTCAATGAAAACAAATCTATATCTATTTTATGTTGAATTTAGGGTAGAAGTGGAAGGAGAAGGATGGGAAGCATATGTTTCACCGANATGGACTTTCTTCTGGCCAAATGAAACAAAAATTGGGAAAGTAAGGGTGGCAGCTTCAGCCAGACCATCTAATTATGCCACCGTACATCTATATGGGCGATTGCGTGACATATATGGCAACTGGCATTATGGCAATTTCACATTCCAAGTAAAAGCTGCTCAATATCATTCTTTTGATGTGAGGCTGAATCAGACATTTATAAAGGGGAGGCAGGAAGAAATATATACTGTTCCTGTGAAAATAATAAATTACGGAAACTATGAAGATAGATTTTATATAAATACTGTTTATGCNCCCCAGAGATGGAAGGTAGCATTATCTCAATCCCCTATAATAATACCCCCTAGAGGAGAAGTTACAGTTTATATGTATTTTGCAATTCCTCATGAAGGAGTATACGTCCAAGAAAGAACCAGTTTTATAATGTTAGAGGTAAAATCTGAGGCAGCAGCAACATCAAAAACAGTGGCGGTTATTGTTGCAGTTAGTGGCTTTCATCTTACTCTCGGCCAGATAGTGGCTTTGCTTAGCAGCATGCCTTCTTTACTTTTGCTTGCTTTTATAGGAGTAGTAATACATAGGAGAAATAATCCCTTCACATATCTTCCAAAACCATGGAAGGAGGAGGGAGAAGAAATAGCTAAGCTCGGTTTGCCCCAGAGAAGAAAAATATTAAAGGAAATGAAGGAGGAGTGGAAATCCGCGAAATATTTCCTGAAGTGGGAAATTAAAGACAAAAGAAAACTTGAAAAACTCAGAAGATTGAAAGAGGTCAAACAGAAAAAACTGGAAGAAAAAATAAGGACTGAGTGGAGCTCTGCGTGGATGCCTGTATACAATAAATGGAAAGAAGAGTGCGAGAAAATAAAGAGGGAATATGAAAAAATGAGTAATAAACTAAAAGAAAAGATTAACAGAGCCAGAAAAATGGGAATAAAAATTGATATTAGCTTGCCTGAATTAAAATATCCTCCAGAACCCAAAAAACCCTCTATGCCAAAAATCCCAGAATACAGATTGGATGAAAGAAGACTCGTACTTATTGAACCGGATGAAATAGAGATTGAGAGGATTTTGGCACCAGTAAGAAAGAATAAAATCCTAGCCAAAAGAGATGCTGCAAGAATTGAAGAAATGAGCAAGGAAATTATGGAAAAAATGGTTAAATCATTTGAAACTATAGAAAAGAAGATAGATGCTGAAATAACGAAGGCCAGAAAAGAAATGGAGAAAAGAAGAATAACAATGAGAAGAGAAAAGGAAAAAGAAGAGATGAGAAAAAAGTTCAAAAAATGAAAAAATTGGTATTGTTACTGGCTATTTCTATACTTTTGCCATCCCTTTCAGGATGTTTATTCGAGAAAGGAGATAGAGATGGTGATGGACTTCCTGATGATAGAGAAAAGGAGGGATGGGACATTAATGTTGTATATCCAAAAGAAAAGAATATAACAACTTATCATGTAGTGTCAGATCCAACAAAGAAGGATACTGACGGAGATGGCTTAACAGATTTGGAAGAATTTTTGTATCCTGGAGGAAAGGCAACAGATCCAACAAAGAAGGATACTGACGGAGATGGCTTAACAGATTTGGAAGAGAAAAATCTCGGAACAGACCCAACAAGCTGGATACATGATATCGACAAAGATGGATTCATAGATTATGATGAAATTTTGTACTATCAAAAACAAGGTATAAGCCATGAGAAAATACTCCAATATCTTCAGACAAGCGATGTGGATGTGGATGGGGTGCTAGATGGATATGATATCGATCCTTTAAGAGATTTAAAAATAAAGGTATGGATAAAAGCCCTCATAATAAAATCCAGCATGGACGAAAGCGATGGAAATATCGAAGTTACAATAAATGTTTCTACAGGAGAAGATTGGGCTGAATTTCCATCAGGAATCCCATATTATATAGTGCCTGTGAATAAAAATGAGAGTATAAATTTCAGCTGCATACTGGATATAAATGATATTGGTGTCCCGGGAAATGCCTCCAGTGCATTTATGATAGTAATTAAAGATTTAGACGAGGGCTCAGAAATGAAACTGATAGACACTAAAGATGGCATTCCTCAATATGATTTTGTTAGAGTCTTCAGTGGAAATGAAGCGGTTTATGCTGTTGATTTTGATATTTTCACAGATTGCCATGCATATCATACTGGCGGTGTGGATGGTGAGTTATGGTTTGAGATAATTGATGTTAGCGAGCCTGTAAAGAGTTAAATTCTTATATAGTTAAACAATGCATTTAACATGAGGAAGAAGCTATTAGCAGCTGTGATTTTAATTGCATTCATTTTCCCTTCAATGGCAATTGATTTTAAAAATGTCTCAAAAAAAGAGTTAATTACAAAAGAAATGGAATTAACAAATGGTCCACAAGATGTAGCAATTGTTGTCGAGATAAAAAGGATAAGGAGCCTTAACATGCATAACCAAACTGTATACTTGAAGGTGCTTATAGATGGCAAAGATAGTATATGGTGGAAACAAACATATAAGGGCATAGATATATGGCCTGAATGGGCTTTTGCCTATAACATCGTTGAATACAAAGAGAATAAAGAGGTACCAATTCAAATAGAATTATGGAGGAAAGGAATTATTGATAAGCCATGTGATATTTCAAAGAAGAAAGGAGATTATCTATATGGAAAAACACTGACAATATTTTATAACCTAACCAGCGGGGAATGGAGTGGAGATGATTTTTTGGGAGATGGAAATGGTTATGGGCATAGTAGCGGAGGAGAGGATGGGAATTACAACGAGGATGACTATGAAATATGGTTTGATGTACACGAAATAATTAATGGGAGCTGGTGGGGAAAAGAAGATCGAATGACCTATTGGGAGAAAATTAAATATGGCTTAGATCCAAACAAAAGCTATGGCAGCGTGGATTTAGATGGTGATGGAATACCCTCAGATTGGGAAGATAAGTATGGTTACAATCCATTGGTGGCAGAGGATCACAAACATCTCGATCCAGATAACGATGGACTGGATAACGTGGAGGAATATAAAACAAGTCAGTGGCTTTCTGATCCATTTTGCCCGGATGTATTCGTTGAAGTCGATTTTATGAAAGCTAAATATCCTTGGCAGAAGGATTANGTCTTACCAAAAGAGAGTCAAGAAATGATTATCAATGCATTTGCCAGGCACAATATAACCTTACATTTTGATGATGGCTCAATGGGTGGAGGAGGTGATTTGATNCCATANGATAACAANATGTATGGCGATGAGTTAATAGCAGCTAGAGAAAAATATTTCCTCAATGGCAATCCAAACAACTGGAGAAGGGGTGTTTTCCATTATGCCATAATGTGTTG
>MTNE01000170.1 GCA_002011355.1 Thermoplasmatales archaeon JdFR-43
ACTCCAAATCCTCCAGATATGCCTATTGTTATTATTGGTGCTGGCAAAGGTGCAAAGTAAATGTCTTTGTTTCCGTTTCTGTTATCTGTCCATACTATGCCCTTGCTGCATATGTCGGCAGCGTTTTCCTCTGCAACAACTGTTCCATCAACTTCATTTATCTGCTCTGGCTCCTCCCAAGTTGCTCCGCCATCTGTTGATTTTACCAAGTAAAGATTGCCCTCCTTTATGTATATACAATAGACAGTATTTCCTGCAAGATATACAGCAGGATATGTTTCATCGACTGGATGCTCTGCTGCAACATCACTTATTTCCCATGTCTTGCCATAATCACTGCTGTAAGCACATTTTATNTCCCAGTCTCCATAGACNTTATCGTTNCTCATGAAAACAACNACTACATTGCTTCCAGATGCATCAATNTCTGGATGAGCAGCGTCAAAATCGCCACTGACTAAATAATATTGTTCTGCAACAAATTCAATATCTGCCTCCTGAACAGGAACGCATCTCTTATACACAATTTCAGCTTTTCCTGTATCCTCNTTATTGTGCTGACAAACTATGTAGAAGAAATCATTCTCGGTCCATGCTGGATCGCTGTCATGTATGCATGCCATATCTGGATCCTGAGCTGGAGCAGTATCAAGCACGCTTTCAGCATCCCAGTTATATACATATCCTGATAAATCTCCACCCATCCAGAATAACATTATTCCCTGGTTCATGTTCTGGTCATCATCAATGTAAAAGTGCACAGGCCCTACAATGCCTTCGAAGTAAGTCATTGGATACCATGTATCATCTTCTATGCTTGCATATGTTGCTCCTGGCAAAGCACCTTCAGTGAAGGAATAGAATTCATATGTGGCTTCATCTGTTATATCAGAAATCATCCAGAACTGTCCACTCTCTGTAGATGTATCCAAGCAGATGCCCCAGAATCCATCAAAATCGCCGCCTCCCTCATATTTGCTACCTGTGACATATGCCATNTCTGCATAATACTGGAATCCCTCTAATGAAACAACATTTGATACCCATGTTTCGCCGTTATCTGTGGAGTATGCAAGACCTATGTCTGATTCTATTGCTGATATTTCATGTGTCCATGTAACGCCGATATTGCCNTTGCCATCNACAGTAATAGCTGGCAAGATATCCTCTTCAGGGCTATTTGGCGTAATCAAAACATTTCCCTGATTCAGCATTGCCGTCTCTCCCAGCCTCAAAATATTTGGTGTGACCTTAACTGCATCTTTGAAGGGCGCTTCATTACCCTCACTTGCCTCTCCAAAGTTCACTGCACTTAATGCCATTGCTATAACCAATATCCCAACTAATATCGCTTTTTTCTTCATTTTTATGCCTCCGAAAATATTATATAAACGAATTTTAAATAGTTATCGCCAGATATCGCATTATATATAAGTTTAATATTATGCCAAATATCCATACTTTAATAGAAAAAAATTTATATTGGGCGGTATATGCAACAGTGGGGAAGGGCCTGTAGCTCAGCTAGGTAGAGCACCTGGCTTTTAACCAGGTGGCCAGGGGTTCGAATGCCTGCTTGCAAGGCAAGCAGCTAGAAAATCCCCTCAGGCCCGTATGACCCAAAAATTAAAATATGCGAGATAATAATATAGGGGTAGAAAAATGAAAATAGATATACTAAAGCATGAACTCGTGCCGCATCACGAGATTTTATCAGAAGAGGAAGTTGAAAAACTGCTCAAAACATATAATATTAAAAAAGAGCAACTTCCTCGCATCCGTATTGATGACCCTGTGGCAAAAGCCATAAATGCGAAGGAGGGGGATGTAATTAAGATAATAAGGAAAAGTCCTACTGCTGGTGTAAGTGTCGCTTATCGTGTTGTAAGTAAGGAGATAATATGAGAGAAGTAATAGACGCATTTTATAGGGAGAGGAGTATAGTAAATCATCAAATAGCATCCTATAACGATTTCCTGAACAGAAGGCTGCAGAACATAGTAAATTCAACAAGGATAGGGGAAGGCGAAGGACTGGAAAGAGGATACATACATCCAGAAATAGAGGGCTATAAAGTTAAGCTGGGCAAAATAAGAGTAGGAAAACCAATGGTGAAAGAAGCAACTGGCGAGGAACATCCAATAACACCAATGGAAGCAAGGCTAAGAGATTTAACATATGAGGCACCTGTCTTTCTTGAATTTATTCCTGTAATAGATGGCAAAATAAGAGATGATTTGGCAGAGGAGGCAAAAATAGGTCATCTTCCAATAATGGTTAGGTCTCAGAAATGCAATATTTCAAGGGAAGTTCTGGAGGAAGAGGCTGGAAGAAAATTAAATGATGAAGAATATGAAAAGAAACTCATAGAGCTGCAGGAAGATCCTTTAGACCCAGGAGGATATTTCATAATAAATGGAACTGAAAGGGTTCTGATAACACTGGAAGATCTAGCATCAAATAGAGTGCTAACAGAAAAAACTAACAGATATGGATATGAAGTGGAAACAGCCCAGGTTTTCTCTCAGAAAGAAGGTTTCAGAAGCCTTATTGTTGTTGAGAAAAGAAAGGACGGCATGCTTATGACCACTTTGCCAAACGTCGCCAGTCAGATTCCTCTTATAATTATTTTAAAAGCTCTTGGTTTGGATAATCCAACAATATTTGACAACATGGCTTCATACCCTGAAACGGAGGTTTTTGTTCTCGCTAATATTGAAGCATGTGAAGAAGAATACGGAGTAACAAACGAGGAGGAAGCAATAGATTTCATCGGAAAGAAAATAGCAGGAGGGCAGGCAAAAGAGTATAGAAGGGAGAGAGTAAAAGAATTGCTGGACAGAACGATATTGCCACATTTGGGAAATGAAACAAAAGACCGAATAAGAAAGGGCATCTTCCTAGCAAGGATGGGAGAGGCTGTGCTTGAACTGGCTTTGGGTTACAGAAGGGAAGATGATAAAGACCACTATGCCAACAAACGCCTTAAACTGGCCGGAGATTTAATGGAAGACTTGTTCAGAGTTGCTTTCGTTGCTTTATGTAAAGATCTGAAATATCAGCTTGAAAGGCTTTATGCAAGAGGAAAAGATTTGGAGGAGTTGAGAATAAAGCCTCATGTAAGGCAGGATGTTTTTGATCAGCGCATTCATCATGCGATGGCTACTGGCAATTGGGTTGGTGGAAGAACCGGCGTAAGCCAACTGCTTGATAGAACTTCCAATCTATCCACAATAAGTCATTTGAGGAGGGTTACCTCTCCATTAACTCGCTCTCAGCCTCACTTTGAAGCAAGAGACTTACACTCTACACACTGGGGAAGACTATGTCCAAATGAAACACCAGAAGGACCCAACTGTGGACTAGTTAAGAATTTAGCATTAACTGTTGAAATTTCTGAGGGATATCCTGAGGAAGAAGTCGAGAAAGAACTAACGAAAATGGGAGTTATGGAAGTAAAGAAAGGGCTGAAAGGAGCAAGAGTTTATTTAAATGGCGATTTAATTGGCATTCATCCTGATGGAAAGAAACTTGTTGAGGAAATAAGAGAAAGGAGGAGAAGAGGAGAAATTGACAAGGAAATAAATGTATGCTATTACGAGGACAGCAATGATGTAGTTGTAAATTGTGATCCAGGAAGGGTTAGAAGGCCACTGTTTATTGTCAAGAATGGTAAACTCCTTTATACCAAAGAGATGAGAGAGAAAGTTAAAAGAGGCGAGCTATCATGGAGCGATTTAATAAATATGGGAGTAATCGAATATATTGATACTGAAGAGGAAGAAAATGCGTATATTGCTTTGCGCGAGGAGGATTTAACTCCAGAGCATACTCACATGGAAATTGATCCTCTCTGCATTCTCGGTGTGGGAGCGAGCTTAGTTCCATATGCTGAACATAATTCATCACCCCGTATTACCATGGGAGCTGGAATGGGTAAGCAGTCACTCGGCTTTGCTGCAGCAAATTATAGAAAAAGGCCTGATACGCGAGGCCATCTCCTTCATTATCCACAAGTGCCTATTGTTAGAACTCATTCTGCCAAATACATTAACTTCCACCGCCGCCCAGCCGGGCAGAATTTCGTAGTTGCTGTTTTGAGCTATCACGGTTATAACATGGAAGATGCTTTGATTATGAATCGTGCTTCAATAGATAGAGGGCTAGCAAGGAGTACATTCTTCAGAACTTATGCCGCCGAAGAGCAACGCTATCCTGGCGGACAGGAGGATCATTTCGAAATTCCTGATCCAGAGTGTAGAGGAGTGAGAAGTGAGGAGGCTTACATTCATCTAGCAGAGGATGGTATAATAACGCCTGAGTGCGAGGTGAAGGGAGGGGATGTTTTAATTGGCAAAACTTCGCCACCTCGTTTCCTTGAAGAACCAACAGATGTACTCGTGCCACAGAAGAGAAGAGAAACTTCCATAACAGTGAGACATGGAGAAAAAGGATTTGTTGATACTGTCGTNNTNTCNGAAACACTCAATGGAGCAAGAATGGTAAAGATAAAGGTGAGGGATGAAAGAGTTCCAGAGCTTGGAGATAAATTTGCTTCAAAGCATGGACAAAAAGGNGTGNTGGGCTTAATTGTTGATCCAGANGATATGCCCTTTACCGAGGATGGCATTGTGCCAGATTTAATAATCAATCCTCACGCAATNCCAAGCAGAATGACAGTTGGCCATGTATTAGAAATGATAGGAGGAAAAGTAGGAGCAATGGAAGGAAGATTTGTTGATGGCACTCCTTTTTCAGGAGAGCCAGAGAAGGTGCTGAGAGATGCACTGGTGAAAAATGGTTTCAAGCATAATGGCAAGGAAGTTCTTTATGATGGCGAAACAGGCAAGATGTATGTGGCTGATATTTTCGTTGGAGTCATTTATTACCAGAAGCTTCATCACATGGTTGCAGGTAAGATACATGCTAGAAGCAGAGGACCCGTGCAGATATTAACAAGGCAGCCAACTGAAGGAAGAGCAAGAGAAGGNGGCNTAAGATTTGGAGAAATGGAAAGAGATTGTCTTATTGGACATGGAGCTTCAATGACAATAAAAGAAAGACTGCTTGAAGAATCTGATTTGACAATACAATATGTTTGCGAAAACTGTGGGCACATTGCATTCAAAACAAGAAGAGGCTTCTTAAGATGTTTGCTTTGCGGCGATGATGCAAAAATAAGTCCAGTTGAAATGAGCTATGCCTTCAAGTTATTGCTTGAGGAACTTCAATCGCTTATTATTGAGCCAAAGCTAGTGTTAAGGAGGTTGGTGTAAATGATAACCACTTCAAAAAAAGAAATTGATAAGATTGTCTTTGGCTTGCTCTCCCCAGANAAAATAAGGAAGATGTCAGCAACGCGTATTATCACACCTGATACCTACGATGAAGATGGTTTCCCAATAGAAATGGGTCTCATGGATACTCGCCTTGGAGTAATTGAACCAGGCTTGCGTTGTAAAACTTGCGGGCAGCGTGTAAAGGATTGCCCTGGACATTTCGGTCATATAGAGTTGGCAATGCCAGTCATTCATGTGGGGTTTGCAAAAACAATCTATGCCATTCTCAAGTCAACATGCAGAGGCTGTGGAAAGCTTTTGCTTGATGAAAAGGAACTGGAAAGGTTGAGAAAGCTCTATAAAAAGGCGGTGGAGAGAGGAGANAATACATCCTATTTTGTTAAAGAAGTGGTAAAACTCGCCAATAAAGTTTCACACTGCCCTCATTGCGGGAGGGAGAAGTTACCAATAGAGTATGATAAGCCCACTACTTATAGAGAAGCAGGGCATAAAATGACTCCCTCTGAAATCAGAGAATGGCTTGAAAAGGTTAGCGAGGAGGTAGGCGACGATTTACTCCTGCTTGATATAAATCCTGAAGTAGCTCGCCCAGAATGGATGGTTTTAACAGTGCTGCCTGTGCCTCCTGTGACGACACGCCCATCTATTACGCTCGAGACAGGNGAGAGGAGCGAGGATGATTTGACTCATAAGCTTGTAGATATAATAAGAATAAATCAGAGATTGCAGGAAAATAGAGATGCGGGCGCTCCCCAGCTGATAGTCGAAGATCTGTGGGAGTTGCTGCAATATCATGTTACAACGTATTTTGATAATCAAACGAGTGGCATTCCTCCAGCCCGCCATAGAAGCGGGAGGGCATTAAAAACGCTTGCTCAGAGGCTAAAAGGAAAGGAGGGCAGGTTCAGAAGCAATTTATCTGGAAAGCGCGTCAACTTTTCAGCAAGAACTGTCATATCGCCGGATCCGAACATAAGCATAAATGAAGTTGGCGTTCCAATTGATGTGGCAAAAGAGTTAACTGTACCGATAAGAGTTACACCTTACAATCTTGAGGAAATGAAAGAGCTGGTAAGGCGCGGACCAAATCCAAAGCCTCCTGCAGGTGTTGTTTACATTCCAGGAGTGAATTATATCATCCGTCCAGATGGAAGAAGAATAAAAGTAACAGAAGAGAATGCAGAAAATGTGGCAGAAAGGCTTGAAGTTGGTTCAGTGGTAGAAAGGCAGCTTCAGGACGGAGATATTGTGTTATTTAATCGTCAACCATCCTTGCATCGTATGTCGATGATGGCTCATAAGGTAAGGGTATTACCATATAAGACATTCCGTCTGAATCTGGCTGTTTGCCCACCATACAATGCTGACTTTGATGGCGACGAGATGAACATGCATGTTCTGCAGACTGAAGAGGCGAGAGCTGAAGCAGAGATTTTAATGAAAGTGCAAGAACATATACTCAGCCCGAGATTTGGAGGAGCCATCATAGGTGCAATTCACGATCACATTTCTGGTTGCTTCCTGCTTACTTACAAGAATAAAGAATTCTCCAAAGATGATGCAATTCGTATGCTGGCTGCTGCTGGCTACATGGGAGAAGTGAAGGATAAGATGACTGGAAAGGAGATNTTCAGCAAGATACTGCCGGAGGGAATAAATCTTGAGTACAAAGCGAAAGCATGCATTGGCTGTCCAACATGTGTAAAGGAGAAGTGCGAGTATGATGCATATGTCATAATAAAGGATGGACAGCTTGTATCAGGAGTAATTGATGAGAAAAGTATAGGAGCATTTAAGGGAGAAATAATAGAGTATATTACAAGAAGATATGGAAACAGTGCTGCAAGAGATTTCATTGATAGAGTTACTAAATTAGGAATTGCTGCAATTATGGTTATTGGATTCACAACTGGAATAGATGATGAGGATATTCCGGAAGAGGCGGTTCTGCAGATAAATGAACAGCTTGAAAAAGCGAAGAAGAAAATACAAGATTTAATCAAAGCATATGAGGAAGGTGAATTGGAGCAGATTCCTGGAAGGAGTTTGGAAGAAACGCTGGAAATGGAGATAATGCGCGTTACAGGAAGAGCAAGAGATCAAACGGGCGAGATAGCGAGTAAGCATCTGGGTATGGATAACTCTGCCGTTATAATGGCAAGGAGCGGAGCAAGAGGAAGCATGTTAAACTTGTCCCAAATGGCTGGTTGCGTTGGACAACAGGCAGTTAGAGGTGAACGTATTCATAGAGGCTATAGGAATAGAACTTTACCGCACTTCAAGAAAGGAGATTTGGGAGCAGAAGCAAAAGGTTTCGTATCATCAAGCTATAAAAAAGGTTTAACACCCACAGAATACTTCTTCCACTCAATGGGAGGGAGAGAGGGCTTGGTAGATACAGCAGTTAGAACTTCAAGGAGTGGTTACATGCAACGCCGTCTTGTAAATGCACTGGAAAATGTCAAGCTGGAGGAAGATGGAAGCGTGAGGGCTACGACTGGCGAAGTTATTCAGTTTGTATATGGCGAGGATGGCATCGATCCAATGCGTAGCATTAGAGGAAAGGCTGTTGACGTTGATATGATAATCAAGGAGGTGGAGAATGAGTAAAACAACAGCAAATGCTTTGATTAAGAGAGGATTAAGCAAAAAACTGGCAGAAAAGGTGGCGGAAAAATATACTTTGACAGCACTGGAAAAGCTATCAGATGCCAAAATAAAGAAGGAATTTGGAAAGGATGCCGAGAAAATACTGAAGGCACTAGGAAGAAAGGTTGAAGAGAAGAAGGAAAGTAAAGTAAAGGAAGAGAAAAAGGCGACAAAGAAGAAAAAGGAAAAGAAGCCTGCCAAACCAGTAGAAAAAAAGGCAAAGGAAAAGAAAGTAAGCAAAGTAAAAGAAGGCACAACCAAAGAAAGAATAATGAAGATACTGGAAAGCAAAAAGGAATATCTGCCAGTAGCAGTGATAGATGAGATGGCCGAGAAAATCGAAAAGAATGGACTGACTGATAAGCTGGAAAAAATTGTCGAAAAGGCAATAGAGGAATATAATCGTCATTTAATGGATCCTTATGAAGCATGTGGAATGGTTGCTGCCCAATCAATAGGAGAACCTGGCACACAGATGACAATGAGAACGTTTCACTATGCTGGTGTGGCTGAAATTAACGTTACATTAGGCTTGCCCCGTTTAATAGAAATAGTGGATGCAAGGAAAGATCCTTCCACGCCCATGATGACTGTTTATCTTGAGGGTGCTTATAAGATTAATAGGGATAAGGCGAAAGAGGTTGCAAATAAAATAGAGATTACCCGCTTAATTAACATTGCGGAAGTGGAAACAGACATAAGCAATATGAAGGTTGTTGTCAAACCTAACTTAAAGTCAATGGAGAGAAAGGATATCAAAATGGATGATTTAATGGAAGCACTCAAAAAGCTTAGCAAAGTGGAGATAAAAAAGGCGGAAGATGGAATAGAAATATATCCACAGGAAGGAAATGAAAATTATAGAGAGTTGAGGAGAATAAGTGAAGAAGTCAAAAATATCAAGATAAAGGGCATAGAAGGCATAAAGAGGGCAATTATAAGAAAGGAGGGAGATGAATACGTTATATATACGGAGGGGAGTAATTTTGAAAAAGTTCTCGAGCTGGAAGGCGTTGATAAAACAAGGACAACAACAAATGATATTCATGCAATTTATGAGGTGCTTGGCATAGAGGCGGCTAGAAATGCAATAATAAATGAGGCATATTCAACTCTGCAAGAGCAAGGATTGAACGTGGACATACGCCATATTATGCTTGTTGCTGATTTAATGACAGCTACAGGCGTTATAAGGCCAATAGGAAGACAGGGTGTTAGCGGAGAGAAAGGCTCTGTTATTGCAAGAGCTGCATTTGAGATTACCGTTGATCATTTGCTAGGGGCAGCGAGAAGAGGAGAAGTTGATGAATTGAGAGGAGTGGCAGAAAATGTTATAGTTGGACAACCTATTAAGCTCGGAACTGGCTCGGTTGAGCTAGCGATAGATGTTAAAAAATTGAGTAAGATAAAGAAGGTGAAAAAATGATATCTAAGGAAATAATGAGGGCTATATCCACCGGCAAAGTATTATTTGGATATAAAATGGCAATTAAAAGGGCAAAGGATGCAAAAGCCTTCATAATTGCATCTGATTGCCCCAAGAAAAAGGAAGTTATGGAAGCAGCAAAGGATAAACCAGTTTACATCTATAAAGGCAACAACATGGAGCTAGGAGCAGCATGCGGCAAGCCATTTGGAGTGAGTGTGCTAGCAATAATTGATGAAGGAAAATCAAACATAATGAATATAATAAAAGGATAGCATGAAGATAAAGCTGACGCAGCAGGAAATGCATTATATTGCTGTGGCTGAAGTACTTATAGGAACACCAATTATAGATTGTATTGAAAGAGATAACAGAATAACTTTTATTGTGGGTAAGGGGAAACTAGGGAAAGCAATAGGTAAGGAAGCTAGAAATATAAAGAAGCTGGAAAGTATTTTCAAAAAGGAAGTAAGATTTGTTGAATATGATGATGATAAAAAACAGTTCATAATAAATCTCTTCAAACCATTTAAGCTAGAAAAGATTGTTATAAATGAGGAGGAGAATAGAGTAAGTGTTGTTGTTAACGCAAGAGATAAGGGGAAAGCAATAGGTAAAGAAGGCAGAAATATCAACATATTGCGGGAGATAGCAAAGAGACAGCACGGAATAGAGGAAATAAAAGTATTGTGATTTATAGACAAAGGAAGGCAATGAAAGGGGTAAGAATTTCTTTTTCTTTACATTATTTCTTCATTATTTTTCTATAATAATTTGTTGTATCTCTGCACATCTTTGCCAGCAGCTTATGACGAAGATACTCACTTTTTACAACATCAAAAAAGAATACTTTGACATAATAGGAATATTTCAAATATTTTCCAAGTACATTTCTCCATTCTTTTTCAAATAATGATAACTCTATGTTTCTGTAATCCTTTTTTGCCCATTTTTCTATGTGATTTGCAGCTATATTTGCCACAATCATCGATGTCATTATTCCTGCTCCAAGCGTAGCCAGAACATGGGCTGCCGCATCCCCTATTAAAATAGCATTTTTACCGTATGACTTGAGTGGCTTATCCAATGGAACGAAAGCACCTTTCCACCTCTTTCCAGGGTTTTTTTTCTTAAATTTTTCAAAACTCTCTTTAAAATATTTCTTTTTTGAACTGCCCACACCAATATTCCATTTATCCTTCTTTGGAAAATACCAGGCATAGCCATATTTCACAACGTCTTTCCTCATTATAACGTGGCATTTTTCATTGTCCAGATTAACTTCATTGCTGTATGCTTCTACCGCCATTCCGCATTTTGGCTTTTTTATCCCAGCATATTTTCTTACAATAGAAAAAACTCCATCTGCTCCGATAATTATTTTTGGCTTTACCTGCTGCGGAAGCAGAACTCCATCTTTTATCTCCCCAACCCTTTCCCCCATTCTTATTTCTCCGCCTTTTTTTGCCTGTCTCGCCAGCTCAGCCTCAACAGCCCTTTTATCTGTCATTATAACAGGCATTTCAAGAGAAATTTTTCCATAATGCGTATGGATGATTGTCTCCCATATTTCCTTCTCAACGCCCTTTTTGCTTCCATATAGCTCGTAAAAATCGTAGCCCATTGTTTTCTGTATGACTCCTTCACCACATGGCTTCTTAAAAAATTCGTTATGCTCCTCAAATAAAATGAACGATATGCCCTTTTCTGCCAGAAATTTAGCGACACTTAAGCCAGCGATACCGCCCCCCACTATTGCAACGTCGCATTTTTCCATTGGTATTATTTTTATTTGAATATTTAAAAATTTGGTGGAAAAATGATAAAGAGAAATAAAATGAAAAAAGTTGTGATAGAGACGATGTATTATTTCATTTCCTCAATGCCACGCCCACAATATCATTTATGTTTGCATATCCATGCTTTTCCAGCCAGTTTTCTAAGCTATGACATATTTTGCCAAATATTTTTTCGCTTTCATAATATACGGCGGTGCCAATTTGCACTGCCTTTGCTCCAGCCATCATATATTCTATGACATCCTCTGCCTTTGATATGCCTCCTACGCCAATAATCGGCAAATCAAAGTTGCTGGCAAGTTCATAAACACATCTTACTCCTATGGGCTTTATTGCCCTGCCTGAATATCCGCCAACTTTATTGCCCAATACTGGCATCGCCACCTCTATATTTATTGCCATTGCCTTTACGCTATTTATTGCAACAATTGCATCAGCCCCTCCTTCTATAGCCTTCTCTGCTCTTTCCAGAATACTTTCCATGCCAAGTTTTACAAATACTGGTTTCCCTGCTTTTTTGGCAGATTCAACAGCTCCTTTTATTTCTTCTGTTGGATATTCTGCTCCTACTTTTTTTGCATGGGGGCAGCTCATGTTCATTTCTATAGCTTTCACATAAGGAGCAAATTTTCTGGCAAGATGACCGAATTCATTGTCATCTTTTCCAAAAATACTTCCAATTAAATTTTTCACTTTTATTCCTTCTATTTCTTTCAGATATTCATCTATTCCCGGATTTGCAAGTCCAATTGCATTTAAAATTCCACATTCCGCCTCGCAGAAAACAGGATTTTTGTACCCTTTTCTTTCTTCCATTCCAACAGATTTTGTTACAACAGCTCCAGCATCACCAAACTTCTCCATGCTTTCCTTAGTTAAATCCAGAATACCTGATGCAAGCATCAAAGGGTTTTTCATTTTTATTCCAGCAATCTCAACTTCAAGCATATTTTTAAATGCATTCTATATTTAAATTAATGCCATATTTGAAAACAAAGTGGTTTGGAACTTTCCTTTATGATGATGAAATAATTGAGAAAAAGCTCTTCCCAAAAAATGCTGATGAAATAGCAGAGAGGCTTTACAAAATTTTGAAAGAAGAAGTTCTAGATGAAGAGAAGGAATTTGAGAAATATGAGCCTATTGTAGATGAAAAAAGACTTCGTAAAATAGGTAAACTCGACAAAGTAAAAAAACTGGAAGTGAAAGCAGTGGATTTTGGCTATGATCAGGATTTGCTTTTAAATGCATGCATCAAGGTTGCGATGAGAAAAATAGAAGAGGAACAGAAAGAAAGGACAAAACGCATTTCTGAAGCAGTTGATGCTCTTGATGACTTAATAAAAATAACAAATATACTCCTTGAAAGGCTTCGTGGCTGGTACAGTTACTTCTCTTTCGACGAAATAGAAGATGGCAAAGAACTTGCTGAAAAACTCGCAAATATAAGAATAGGAGAAGGAGCATTAGACAAAGCAGAGGAAAAAAACCTGAAAAATCTTGCAAATTTACTTTCTTCAATCTATAAAGTAAGGCAGGAACTGGAAGCCTACATAAAGAAAGTTATGGAAGAAATGGCACCAAACGTAAGCAAAATCATTGGCCCAGGTATAGCTGCCCGCCTCATTGCTCATGCCGGAGGTATAGAAAAGCTTGCAACATTGCCAGCTGGAACTATTCAGCTCTTAGGAGCAGAAAAAGCTTTATTCAGACACATAAAGGATGGTTCTTTGCCACCAAAACATGGCGTAATTTTCCAGCACGAAATGATAAATAAGGCTCCGAAAAATAAGAGGGGTAAGATTGCGCGACTGCTTGCAACAAAAATTGCGATAGCGGCAAAAGCAGATGCGTTCACACGCAATTATATAGCAGATGATTTGAAGAAAGAAATAGAGAAAAGATATAGAGAAATAATGGGAAAAGCATGAGGAAATTTATCGCTCCTATGGGAATGGCTTTTCTATTTGTTATAAGCCAGTTAATAGCAGTGTTTGTAGCAAAGCCCTTTAAGGAAGCAGGATTTGAAGCATTTGAAAATCCATCTGACCCGATGAATATAATCCAGCTATTTGCTGTTCTGCTTGTATTCACTCTCTTTATTTTAATAATGGCAAAATATAAAGAAGAGATGGTGAAATACGTCATCTTATTTTTCTTCTTTATGGCCTCTCTATCCATATTTCAGGCATTCTTTTATTTTATCTCCGCTTCCTTCTCTTTTTTTCTGGCATTGATAATTTCAATAGCAATGTTGATTCTCTTCATAAAGTATCCAGAATGGTATGTCATAGACTTTTTTGGTGTTTTTCTCGCTGGTGGAATAGCAGCCATTTTTGCAATCTCTCTTTCAATAGAATATATTCTCCTGCTTCTCATTGCTCTGGCCATATATGATGCTCTATCTGTATACAAAACGAGGCATATGGTGAAACTTGCAGAAACAATAACCTCTTCTAATCTGCCATTGCTAATGATTGTTCCTAAAAAATCCTCTTTTTCCTATTTAAAGAGTAAATTCGGAAAGGAAAGAGATGCTGTCTACATGGGACTGGGTGATTTAATTATACCTGGCATANTAATTGCTGCNGCATATCTAGAGAANGGATTACTTGGATTTGCCNCCACACTAGCAGGGGCTTTAATTGGCTACATGCTTTTAATGTTTTTAATAGCTAAAGGCCCTCAGCCGGGGCTGCCATACCTCAATGGTGGGGCAATTTTA
>MTNE01000018.1 GCA_002011355.1 Thermoplasmatales archaeon JdFR-43
GGAATGGTTTGGTGATGTACTTTTTCTTGAAGAGGTGAATAAAGTGGTTGTTTTTGGTTTAGAGTTGTTAGAGTTAAGATTTAAGTGGTGGTTTTGTAAGGGCCTTATTATAGAATATTTCTTTTTTGGGGAAGGCTCGATGATTATTTGTTTAAAGTTAGAAGGTGTGAGATGGCTAAGAGATTAGGTTACTGAATGTGGAAAGCCCTAGAACTTGCTTATCTCTATCAACGAGAACAAGGAAGTATAAATAAATGTGTTAATATCTTAATTTTAATTTTAACTCTATTAAAGCGAAGAATTTAAATAGGCATTAGACGAAAATCGTTTAATGTTGTTATCTAACGAAGAAATTAGACATACTATTCTCTCAATACTGAGAGACGAAAGAGATCCAATGGGATCCAAAAAACTTTCTGAAAAACTGAAAGAAGTTGGCATCGAACTAAGCGAAGCTGCAATTAGGTATCATCTGAGGATACTTGAGGAACGAGGGTATGTCTTTAAAGTAAAGAATTTGGGTAGAAAAATTACTCAAAAAGGTTTATCTGAACTTGAAAGAGCAAATGTTATGGCTAGAGTCAGTACATTGTTAACTAGAAAGGAAGAATACATGTTCATGTCTAATTTTAATCCAGAAACAAAGAAAGGAAAGATACTTGTAAATTTCTGCAAGTTTAAAAAAGATTATTTAGATGAAGTAATTGATATATTTAAAGAATGCTATAAACGAAAATTAGCTATATCTCCTTTAGTTAAAGTCATAGAGGACGGTGAACTACTATCTGAGGATGAAGTTGGGATGTATTACATAAATGGAATAGCAGTTGATGGTGTTTTATTAAGAAGAGGAATTAACGTACATTTAAGATATGGTGGAGTGGTCGAATTTAAACATGGTGAACCTGTTAGATTTATAGATATGGTAGGGTATGAGACATCCTCTATTACATCAGTAGACCTCTTTCGTGCTAAGTCTTTTTCAGCATTAAGCATTCTCACTAATGGTTGTGGGGAGTGTCCAGCAACATTCAGAGTTATCCCAGGTATTTGTTACCAAGAGGTTATTGATATCTCCGCTAAATTGAAGAAATGCAAGATAAACGGATTTTTGAAAATAGGTAAGCCCAATCAAGAAGTTCTTGGACTTCCAGTAAATAGTGATCAATTAGGTATAACTATCGTAGCTTCTTCGACGCCCTTACTAATACTAAAAGAACAAGGAATAAACGTTGAACTGGAATTAATGGTTGATGTAATTGACTATGAATTGCTTGAGGAATTGTAAACAATTGGGTCGTGTTCTATCATGAGTTTAAATTCACTTCTCATCTTATATTCCCATCTAGCTTCATAATTTCAACGAACGATTCATAAATATCTTCCTCACACTTCATCTTCATCTGCAGAGTGCCAAAATTCTCAGCTCCTTTAGCACTCCACTTCATCCATTTATTCTTCATATGCTTGCTTATTTCCCCATCTTCCTCTTCATTTTATTGTTATGCCATAGTAGCTACAACAATCCCAATCAAAAGGACATTCAGAACTGCAAACTTATAAACAGATCTTATCGTATAGATGTAATACTTCTTTTTCCCGCTTCAACAACCGTTTTATCTGTTATCTGGTTCCTTGGTTTTCTCTCCGCTGTAATTGGCAACTTTCTTTGAACTTCTTTATCCAGTTCCATACTGATGTTTTAGAGATTGGATGAAGCTCTGACAGAATTCTGGCACTTCTTCTTACCGAGGATGTTTGGATGTACATTGTTATGCCAAGTATTTTGATTTCTGGAAGTACTTTGTTTCTTTCAAAGACTTTTGGTTCCTTTACAATTTCCTTTTATTTTTTAGCATGGTAATTTCATCTTACGCCTAGATATTTTAAAAGCAGATCTTCGTCCTTCAAAAGCCTAGTAGGGTTTCCTTTAAATCTTATCTCACCGTTATCCATTATATATACTTTGTCAGCAATTTTTAGAGCCATGGATACGTTTTGTTCTGTAAGGAGAATTGTGACACCCATTTGATTAATTAATTTTATTGTGTCACCTAACTTTTGTACAAGTACAGGCATTAAACCCTCGCTAGGTTCATCCATTAGCAACAACTTGGGATTCGTTACCAATGCTCTAGCTATAGCGACCATTTGTTGTTCACCTCCACTTAGAGTTTCTACTGGCCTATTTAGTAGACTTTCCAATTGCGGAAAGATTTCTAAAACTTTTTTTATTTTATCTTGATAAGACTCATTATTTCTTAATTCTTTTTTTACTGTAAGTCCTATAATAATATTTTCAAGAACTGTTAATTTATTAAATAATCTTCGACCCTGTGGAACGTAACTTATTCCTATTCTAGCTATCTCGTGAGTAGGTATTTTGGAGATTTCTTGACCTTCAAATATTATTCTCCCCTTTTTTGGTTTTAGGATCCCTATTATAGTCTTTATAGTAGTCGTCTTGCCTACACCATTTCTGCCCAAAAGTGCCACAATTTGGCCATGCTGGATATCCATTTCGATTCCGTGCAATATATGACTCTTACCGTAAAACACATCCACATCTTCAACTCTTAACATGTTAACACCTCATCATTCTCTACTTCCTATATAAACTTCCTGAACTTGCCGATCTTCACTTATCTCACGAGGTGTACCTTCTGCAATTACCCTACCTCTATCTAGAACTGTTATTCTATCTGCTAATCGCATAACTGCGTCTATATCGTGTTCTATCAAGATAATAGTTTTTTCTTGGGATAATTCCTTGATCAAGTTACTCACATGCCTTCTTTCTTTAACACTTAGACCTGCGAGGGGTTCATCTAGGAGAAGTAATTTCGGATTGGTGCTTAAAGCTATTGCTATATCTAGAAGCCTCTGATCACCATGAGAAAGGTTAGAAGCTATTTCATCAATTTTATTTTCAAGTCCGATCTTCTTGCATATCTCGATAACCTTCTCCTCAATTACCTTTAATTGTCTCCAATGAATAAACGGGTTCCTCGTCTTAAATCTCATTTTAACTCCTAACCAGATATTATCGAAAACAGACAAATTCGGAAATACTTGTACTATTTGGAGTGACAGCGCTATTCCTCGCCTTGCTATTTCATGTGGTGGAAGTCCAGTTATTTTTTCACCCAGAAAGTATATCTCTCCTGAGGTTGGAGTAAGACGTCCAGTTATTGTATTCAGCAAGGTGGATTTCCCGGCTCCGTTAGGTCCAATGATGGCTCTGAGTTCACCTTTTGGAATTCTAAGATTTACATTGTTTAAAGCGACTAATCCTCCAAAACTCTTTGTTAACTCATGTGTTTCAATTATGATACTTTTTTCTGAGTCTTTCATTCATTATCCTCCCTGTTCTAACTTTTTTCTATTTTATTTATGAGATTGCCTACAATCCCTTTGGGAGAGTATATCACAACAAAAATCATGAGTGCTCCTATAATTGATAGGTAGTGTTTCCACCATACACCTATGTAGTAGATTAGGGGATTTATGAGTATAACACCAACTATTGGTCCTGTCAGAGTTCCTGCGCCACCTACTAAGGTCCATATTATAGGTTGGACCGATAAAGCTATGTTAAAGTAATCAGCAGAGGCGTAGCGGGTCCTTAGAGAATAAAGCGCACCGCTTAAGCCAGTGAATAATGCTGAGACAACGTATGCTAGAAGTTTATATCGAAAAACGTTATAACCGATTAATTGCGCTCGCTCCTCGTTTTCTCTGATTGCTATCAGTACTTTACCAATTGGAGATGATATCAGCCTTTTTAAAATTAGGTAACTTGCCAGTAAAAAGGATAGCATGAAATAATAGGTGACAACTGGATCATATAGCGAAAGACTAAACACGCCAAACTCTATTTTTGGAGCTCTAAACGTTAGCCCATCATCTCCACCTGTAAGCCAAATCCAATCGAGAGCTATTAAGTAAAATGTGAGATTGAAGATAATTGTAATTATTACAAAATACGCCCCACCAAGCCTAACTGCTAAAAAGCCCAACACTATTCCAAACACAACTGTTATTACCAATGCTATTGTTAATGAAACCCAGAGATTTGTATTAGTATGAAGTACTGGTAATAGAAGGCCGTATGCTGCAACCCCAAAAAACACGGCTTGGCCATAGCTAAACTGGCCGGTATAACCATAAAGTATGTCATAGGCCATTGCATAAATGGCGAAAATAAAAATATCAATGGATAAGGATCGCATATCTGTAGGAAGAGTAAAACCCAACGAGAACAATATTACCAATACCAACACATACAATATGAGCCTGTTTTTCATGATATTAAAATTTTTAATCTTACTGTTTGAAATGATTATCACCCCTTATGTGCTAAAAAGCCCTTTCGGCCGTATCAGAAGTACTGCTCCCATTATAAGCAATGATATGACTCTTGCTTCCGTTGGTGTGGCTACAAGGGTTATGAAGTTCTCCAAGAGAGAGATGATGAAAGCTGCAATCAGTGTCCCTTTCAAGCTACCAAGACCACCTATTATAACGATAATAAATGAAATAGCAAGCACGTCTAGTCCCATTAGGTAAAAAACTTGTGTTATAGGGGCTGCGAGAGCACCACCCAGTGCTGAAAGCATAGCACCCAAGCTAAATGTCATGATGTAAACATTGCTAACGTTAATGCCCATTGCGCTTGCTATTTCTTTATCTTGCATAGAGGCCCTAATCCAAAGTCCATAGGGTGTTTTAAAAAGGAAAACTCCTAAAGCGATAAGGGCCAACCCTGAAACTCCTGCTACAAACAATCTGTAGGCAGGATATCTTATACCTAAGAATTCTATGGTTAAACGGATAGGTTCGGGCACGGTTTGAGGAGAACCACCAAAGGTAGCCAAAACGGATTGTTGGATGATGTATGAAAGGCCTATGGTGACTACAACTGTAAATGCTGGTAGCCCCTCAACGGGTCTTATTATACTACGCTCTACCACAGCTCCAAGTATCGCTGTAAATATCATTGCCATTACCGCACCAAGCCAGAAATTATTGAACAAAGCAACTCCGTACCATGCTAATACAGCTCCAAGCATGTAGAAGTCTCCATGGGCTATGTTTACTATATCCATAAGACCAAAGATGAGGGTAAGTCCCAGAGCTACCAGTGCTATGATGAGCGCCCATACAACTCCATTCAAAATGGCTAGGATAATTTTATTAACAATTGTGGGTTCAATTGGCACCATAGACCTCCTGAACCTTTTAAAAAATTCAAAAAGCCTCCTGAGTGAAATCTACCTCATAAGGATATATTGTTTCTTCAGCAGGAATTCTTGCCAAGACTTTTAACTTGCCATTTTTAACTCCTTCGATAAAGAGTTGCATGAATGCCTGATGGTCTTGCGCTCTAATAGTTACATCACCCTGTGGGAATTCTATGCTCTCTTTGAATTCAATCCCTTCAAGGGTTTTGATTAAATCCGGGTTATCTTCCTTGCCTGACCATCCAGATTCTTCAATAGCTTTTTTCATCGCAAACATTGCTTCCCAGACTGCCCAGTCGTATGGCAGTGCGTATATCATTGAAGGGTTTCCTACTTCCCTACCTTTAGGATCTACACCGATAGCTTTTCTAAATTCTCTCGTGTACGGCGTATCGAACCCTTCAAGTCTTCTTGGGAAGGTACTTATTATAGTAACATCCTCAACCATCTCACCAAGTTTTGTTGTATCTATTCCGCTTAGTCCATACAATGCAACCATCTTTTGTATGTTTGGTCTTAATACATAAAGATCTTTTAGAAGTGAAAGTAGATCAGTGCTGAAGAAGGCAATGAAAACCGCATCCACATCCTCCGGTATTTGGTTTACATAGGGTATGAAATCCTTAGTCCCCATGGGTGCCCTTATAGATTTAACTATCTTACCACCAGCTTCCGAAACTCTTTTCTTGAATTCGTCTTCATTGGACCATCCCCAAGCATAGTTTACTACAATTGTGGCCCACTTTCTTCCAAGGTTCTCAACTGCCCAGTTCGCAGCACCTTTTATCTCACTTCTAACATTACTACACATTCTGAAAACGTAGCGATTTCCTTGGTCACCGGTTATACTAATGGCCCCAGATGTTGGCCAGAAAATTGTCTTTAATTCCTTCGCAATTGGATTGCACGCTATATTAATTCCTGAATGATTAGAACCAATTATAAAATCCACCTTGTAGTATTCGATAAGTTTTCTCATTCTTGTCGTTGCGGTTGAAACGTTGGATTCTGTATCTTCTGTGTATATCTCTACCGGCCTTCCCCCTATTCCACCTTCAGCGTTTATTCTTCTAACAGCAGCGTTCAGTGTTTTATCGTGTGAGTAACCGTAAATGGCTAAGCCGCCTGTTAAATCGGCTAAATGCCCCACTTTAATAGGTTCTTTCTTCTCTTCAGGTTTCTCTCCTGCACAACCCATTAAGGTTGTACCAAAAAGAGTAGAGCCTATACCAATAGCCATAGTTCTTTTTATAAAATCTCTTCGCGTAAACCCTCCCATCTCAACCACCACTAAACGATTAATTGTTAACACACTATATGAATTTTTTGGTGTCTCTAGGGAACTAGCGATATGCCGTTTATTTGAGGTTCTGATAACAAACCAAACTTCCACGCCTACGTTTTCCTCAAAGAAGTGCTGAGATGCTGCGAGAACAAGCCGGAAGTGGTGGTTGATAAAGGATTCTGGTGTCTCTGGGTTTTGAGGAGGTTGGCTTAAAGTATTAACACGAAACGTTTGGAAGAAGAAACTCCATTGAAAGCCTGTTTTCCCAGCTTAAAGACAGAACTAGGAGATTTCATAACAGGTTTCCATTTAACAGTTCGTTCGACTCTGAGCTGGAGGTCACTAATATTGAGTGACACATCTACTATTTTTAGTTATTGTTATGAAAGCTCTTAGTTTCGAAAATTTTATATTGATAAACGCTAATCGATTTACGGTGAGATTAATGGAAGTAAAAATTCGAAATATTGGCGTGATAGTGTCTGGAAAGTTGGAGGAACCAATCTTAGAAGGAGACTGCTTGGTTTTGGATAATGGTAAAATAGCATTTATTGGATTTGAAAATGAGTTGGGCGATAAAAATTTCGATGTAGTGATAGATGCAAATGGCAATACCGTGTTCCCAGGGCTTATAGATGCACACGTTCATCCCGTTTTCGGAGACTATACACCAAGGCAAAATACCATAGGGTGGATTTCAGGTTATCTTCATGGTGGGGTAACAACAATGATTTCTGCTGGCGAACCACATATGCCTGGAAGGCCCAGAGATATTGTGGGTGCCAAAGCACTAGCGATACTTGCAAGGAAAAGTTTTGACAACATGAGACCAAGTGGTGTAAAGGTTCACGCCGGTGCAGTTATTCTAGAAAAGGGAATGACGGAAGATGATTTCAAGGAACTGGCCCATCATGGTGTGTGGCTGGTAGGAGAAATCGGACTAGGTAGCGCGTACAAACCTGAAGATGTTAAACCACTTGTTCAACTCGCTAGGAAGTACGGCATGAAAGTAAAAATGCACACTGGCGGCACTTCAATTCCAGAAAGTACAACCATAGGTGCAGAGGAAGTAATTGCAATTCACCCTGACATAGTGGGACACATCAATGGTGGTCCGACTGCCATGCCGCTGGAAGATGCATTCAGAATAGTGGACGAAACTGATATAATCTTAGAATTTGTCTATTGTGGAAATCTGAAAGCTTTACAAGAAATATTGAAATACATAAGAAATAAAAATGCTCTCGAAAGGGTGGTTCTAGGAACGGATTCTCCTTCTGGGACGGGAATTATACCTTTAGCCGTCCTTAGATTGCTGGCCTTCATCTCATCTATTTGCGAACTTGAACCAGAAAAGGCAATTTCGCTAGCTACTGGAAACACTGCGAGAGTTTATGGTTTGAATACGGGCGTTATAGAAACTGGAAAGGAGGCAGACTTGGTTTTTGCAGATGTGCCCATGGGAGGTGTTGGAGATACTGCGCTTGAAGCTTTAAAGAATGGAGATGTGCCAGGAATTTCTGCTGTTTTAATTAATGGTGACATTAAGGTTGTAAAAAGCAAGTATACACCTCCACCATATAGAATGATTGAAATTACAAAAGGGGGTGATTGAAATAGTAGTAAAATTGAAGAATTATATAGGAGGAAGATTTATAGAATCTAAAAGCTGTGAGTACATAGAGGTAACTAATCCAGCTTTTGACGAAGTAATAGCTCTATGTCCAATGTCTACCAATGAGGAAGTAAATGAGGCTGTTAAAAGCGCTAAAGAGGCTTTTTGGGAATGGAGGCAAACTCCTCCGCCAGTCAGGGCGGAATACTTGTTCGAGCTAAAATATAAATTAGAAGAGAACAAAGAGAGGCTCGCTGAAATAATAGTTAACGAGCATGGTAAGACGTTCGAAGAAGCTATGCAGGAATTGATGAGAGGAATACAATACGTCGAGCACGCCTGTGCAATTACAGAACTCCTTAAAGGGAGTTTTTCAGAAGATGTGGGTAGAGGAGTTGACGAGTACTACATTCGCGAACCATTAGGACCTTTCATTATACTTCCACCTTTTAACTTTCCAGCAATGATACCACTCTACTTTGGATGGGCGGTAGCAGCTGGGAATACAGTGATAATTAAACCGAGTGAGATTTGTCCCATGACAACAAATGAAATTATAGGATTATGCCACGAAGTAGGTTATCCTAAAGGCGTTATAAATGTCGTTCACGGAGGTGCAGAGGTTGGAAGGGCTTTAGTTACGAACAAAGATGTTGTGGGTGTTACTTTTGTGGGTTCTTCGAGGGCTGCCGAAGAAGTTTATAAACTTGCAACATCCCACGGCAAAAGGGCTCAGTGCCAAGGAGGTGCGAATAACCATGCCTTAGTTATGGAAGATACAAATCTGGATGGTATTATGCAAAACCTTGTAAATTCTTGTTTTGGCCATGTAAGCGAGAGATGTTTTGCAATATCTAACATTCTAGTAATCGAAGAAATATATGACGAATTCATAGACAAGTTCCTAAAACAGGTAAAGGAAATCAAACTAGGTTATGGTATGGATAAAGATGTTACAATGGGGCCAGTAGTGACGAAAGAAGCTTTAAAAAGACTTCTAAACGAGATTGACCTAGCTATCAAAGAGGGAGCAAAATTGATACTTGATGGGAGAAAATACAAGGTCGAAAAATATCCGAAAGGGTACTTTTTAGCCCCTACTGTATTTGAAGCTGAGCCAGGAATGAAAGTGTTTGATGAAGAGGTATTTGGACCCATAAGGTGTGTTAAGAGTGTTAAAAACTTCGAAGAAGCGATTTCAATAATAAACCAAAGTAAATACGGTCATACTGCAGTAATCTATACGGAATGTGGAAAGTACGCAAGAGATTTCGTGAGAATGGTTAATACTGGGCAAATTGGCATAAACGTGGGAACCCCAGCTCCAATCGCGTTTTACCCGGTAGGAGGGAGAAAGACATCATTTTACGGTTCAACTAGGGGTAGAGCAAACGATGCAATTGATTTCTACACCGATAAAAAAGTAGTGGTATCTAGGTGGCTAGGTAAAAGAGGTTAAGGGGGTGTGCAAAATGAGCATAGAAGTGGATTTAAAAGGTATGGAAATAAGGAAAATTGTTACTTACTCCGAAGAAATTTTTATGGATGGGGGGAAAGCTGTCGAAAGGCCGATTAAGAAAGTCGTTTGTGCAGCTGTTATAAAAAACCCTTACGCTGGCGAATATGTAGAGGATCTCTCTAAGCTTATAGAGTGGGGAGAAGTACTCGGAAAGATCTTGACAGAAAGAGCAGTTGAAATTCTTGAAGATAATGTTGAAAGTTACGGTAAAGGAGGAATAGCAGGTGCTAAGGGGGAGCTTGAACATGTAGCAGCAATTTTACACCCAAAGATTGGCGCGCCAATGCGGGAAGTAGTTGGAGGAGGGAAGGCGATAATTCCTTCGAGTAAGAAATATGGCTGTATGGGTACACCACTGGATATACCGTTGCATTACAAAGATGCAGCCTTCGTTAGATCACACTTTGATGCTGTAACCATTTCGATCAGCGATGCACCAAGAGATGACGAACTCGTAATTGCAGTAGCGGTGACTAACGGTGGTAGACCTCACCCCAGAGTTGGTGGGTTGAAGAAGGAGGAAATAAAGGGGATAGATGGGCTTAGGTAATGCTTGAGAACTTTAAACACGTAATTGTAGGATTAGAACCTAGCAGGAATAAAAGTATGAGGCCACAGCAGATTTCATTTCAAAACTTAGGATTGAGGGTGCAGCGTCTAAGGAAAGATCTGGCGATGTATTGGCAGATAATTAATTTGGAAAGAATGTTCCTTGTGAAACACGGATTAAAAAGAAGGGTACAACCCTACCAAGGAGTCGGTAAACAGTTCGAGTTCGTGTCTAGGGGAGGTAAATACAGGTTGTTGAACCAGATGTTGCGCTTAACGAATACTCTAAGTAAGATGAGATAAATGCAGAATATCAACCAATAAGAGAAATATAAAGAAAAATTTAAGATAAATATGAAGGTTGGTGTGAGATATTTAACTACTGTAAGGAGTATCACCACGAAGTCAAAGGAAGAGTTCGAACTCATAAGTGGAACGTTAGGGGAGTTACTAAATTTTATCGAAGAAAAGTACTCGCTGAAAAAGAAGTTAGGAAATATAACGGTTTTAGTAAATAGTCAACCCATACGGGGGAACTTAGCATCTTACAAATTAGCTGAGAATGACGATGTAATCATTACTGCGCCAAGTATTGGTATTGGTAACAGAAGTGCCTTTATAACGGATGATTGTACTGGATGCGGTTCATGTGCTAAAGAGTGTCCAAAGAATGCTATAAATATCATAAAGTCAGATGATAAAAAGAGGGCATTTGTTAACTCCAAGTTATGCGTTGATTGCGGAGCTTGCAAGAAAGTGTGTAACTTTAATGCCATCGTATTTTTGCCCTCAAAAGGGATCAAATGTACGAGTTGTCCAGTTTTTTGTACCATAAAAGACGGAGAATACGGGGCTTGTAAAAGATATAAAAATGAGAGGGGGAGGTTAGTTCTATCCAGAAGAATCTCTGTTCCAGCTCAGAAGAGATTCGGAGAACCTCTAGTTTATGGTGTAGGGGCTGGTAATACATATCCCGACTTTGTACCAGCCCCGATCATTGTAGAAGGTAACGTAGAAGGAGTAGATGTGGTCACAGTTGTTTCAGCAACACCTCTTAGCTTTTCCCACTTGAAACTAAAAATAGATACTGATGAGTTCATAGGAACAGAAGGTCAAACTGTATACAGAGACGGAAAAAAGGTAGGGATAGTTGTGACAGAAGAATATGGATCAAAAATGATAGATATTGGAGGGGTAAACATTCTGCAGAGTAAAACAGGACTAACAGCAGCAAGAACAATAGTAGACATTGTGAATGGAAAAGAGGTTGAATTAAAAATCGGTAAAAAGAGCTGGATTAGATTTAAGCTTGGCAAACAACCAGTAATTAACGGGAAAAAGGTAAGAAAGATGCGTGCAGGATGTGGAAGTGCGATTATAGGCATGTTTGCACCATATCTGAAGAAAGTTGCTGATGAGGCAATAATTTTAGACTCCCATATAATTGGCCTCCTTTCAGAGCACTATGCAGGTAAGTACTTAGGTATGAAATATTCGGGTATAATCCCATGGGGTGTTAAGAGTACAGACGGCCGTTACTTTGGTGAGCATGGTGACGGAATAGGTGGTACACCAATCAAGGACCCACTTGACGCAATTAAAAAAATAGACTTCAATTACGCTTGGGAAGGCATGAGAGTCTTAATAACTGATACAACGGGAGAACACCTTAGTATGTTCGAGTTGAGAGGAGAAAGGTTAAAAGAAATAGAACCTACTGAAGAAGCCAAGAAAGTGGTCAAGATGATATTTGATACATGCGAAGATTCTGGAGTTTCTGCGCTATTTTGCGGGGGGGTAGGTGGTAGTGCGAGAGCTGGAGTGGCGAAGTTTCCTAAAAAAGTTACAGAAGCTGTACATAAAGGGCTAATAAAGTTAACTATTGGCGGAGCTCCAGCTTTTGTACTCCCAGGAGGGGGCATTAACTTCTATGTGAATGTTGAAGAAATCAAGGGAAAAGATCCTTTAACCTATGTCCCAACACCTGCGATAGTTGCTCCGATTGAGTATACGATGGAGAGAAAAGTTTACGAAGAAATAGGTGGACATATAGAAAATAAAATGAGTTATAATGAGTTTATTAAAAAGTATGAAGTCGAACTACTCTGACCTAACTTACTTTTTAGATTCCAAAATGAGGCTTCACATATATCTTGGCCCAATGGGCCTTGTTATAACAGCGAAAAACGATGGAGAATCAATATTTGTCAGTGAAAGAGCGATTAATCGAACAGTATCTGTTGCAATCCAGACTTTAGAGGACGTTGCAGGAAATCTAGACATTGTAACTTCATGGTGTAAGCCATTAGACATTTCAAGCCTTCCAAAAGTTGTAAAAAAAATGGTGGAATCAGCGTTAATTGGTCAGGAATTTTTTGGAGAGAAAACAACACCTTTAATTAGCGTTGCAGGATCAATCTCGGATTGCATTCTAGAAGAACTTGAATCTGAAGCGGAGTACATTATAATCAATAATTATGGCGACATCGCCTTAAGAGTTGAACGTGCGAAAATAGGGCTGTTAGACGCTAAAGAGAACTTATTCGGAGTCATGGAAGTGGACAATAGTATTGGAGGAATATGTACTAGTGGTTTCAGAGGAAGAAGTTTTTCAAAAGGAATATCAGAGGCTACGGTTTGCATTAATAAATCTGCATCTCTTGCAGATACTTTTGCGACATTAATCGGCAATAGGGTTGTGGTAGATTCTCCCAAAATTAAATACGAGTACGCAGAAAATCTAGACCCCCTTACCGATATCAGAGGAGAAAAAGTTGTCATGAGGCATGGTGAATTATCTAACTCAGAAATCAGAGATGCTATAATTAATGGTTTAAGTTTTGCCAAAAAAGTGGGAGTCGCTACAATAATTAAATTGGACAAGTTTGTAGGGATCTATCCTAAAAAAATTAAGAAGTTGATAAAATTAGAAAAGGATTTTAAGTTCTTAAATATTAAAAATAATAATAATTAAAAATAAAATTAGGAGGTCTTCGATGGAAGAGAAGTTCGATGCCATAGTTGTTGGCGCCGGAGCCAGCGGGCTTGGAGCAGCCTATAAACTGGCTAAATACGGATTTAACGTGGTA
>MTNE01000141.1 GCA_002011355.1 Thermoplasmatales archaeon JdFR-43
TATGAAGGGTGCCGGACGGCAGCAAACAGAGAAAAAATAGGAAGTCGGGAATGGACACGCCAGAAGAAGGAGATAACAAACCAAATGAATACGACAAAATCTCGGAGTTATATTGCCCGCCCACCGGGGACAGAGTTAGCATAGGAAAGCCCTCCTTCAGACGGGTAAAGGAGTTTAAACCTTCACGATTGCTAGGAACCTTTCATAAGTTGACATCAAAATTGGATAACACGACATCAAAATAGATTATTCGGTTCCAGAACCAGAACTGCCCTGCTGTCAAAGCTCATGCTGAATCCCGACAGCAAGTTCCACATCCGCGAACTGTCAGAGCACAGTTCGCAATATGCTTAAGCATGTATCCCGGAACTTTGCCTCAGGCAAACTGAGCGAGGCACTCGAACTCGTGAGGGGGAGGAGGGTTACAGTCTGTAAAGCTGCTGAAATTGCCGTGGTTTATCATGCTTACAGAAACCGCATCACTGCTCTGCTGGACGAGTTGCTTAACGCTCCTGGCCAGGCGGTCCAGCTTGTAGAATACCACGACATCGAACTTCTTGAGGCGGGTATCTTCTATTAGTTGCTTGAGGGCCGGGCGGTCCTCCCTGGATCCCGACATCCTGTCAACGTATTCGACATATTCCCAGCCCATACGCTGGCAGAATTCTCTGCAGGGAATGAGCTGGGTTTCAGGGTTCTGGCGGTATTCATCGTTTCCGTTCTTCTTGTCCCTGGTACTTACCCTTGCGTAGATGGCGGCTTTTTTGGGCATGTATCTGTTTCAAAACTCCTTAAACTTAAACCTTTAAAAAACAAGGGGTGTGAGTAAAGGTAATTATTGTCGCACCGTTTTTGATGAGAATGATAAAGTTTCCTACAATAATATGCTTTGAAACGTAGTTAGTTCAGAACAATCTTAATCCATGGCAAAAATATAAATATTTCCGGAGGCCCATAATTCTTGATGAATATGCTGTCAATGCTTAGTGACCTACTTCGATTTGCTCTTGCTGTTTTGGAGTTAGTTGAATATATAAAAAATCAGACCAAAGGTAACATATTTAAGGGTTCATTAGTAACTCAAGAATACTAACCATTTGTTACTAATGAGTTTATATAAAATTTAATTAAGTAATATGCCTCTTTCCAATGTGTATTACACAGGCGTGGGGGAAATGTTTCAGTTTACTCGCAAAATTTAAACCTTCACGCTTATGGGGGTTTGGAGGGTGGAAGTGTTAACTTTCACTTTCACTCCACTCAAAACCCCTTTCAAGGTAACCAAAGAACCTTCAACCGATGCACAGCAAAGCCATCGAGATTCCAGTGGGGACTTTAGCAGCCGTAATAGCTCCATCAGACTTTGCTATCCGGCTCATTCTGGATTATCTTGAGTATCATGACAATATGCTCTATGTATGCGGTGATTACTCAGTTATTCTGCCAAAATTCAACAGGAAGAGAATTAACTTCCATGTGAGAAGAGCATTCACTTCTTATCAGCTCCTGGAGATACTTGAGGATGCAGAACACGACATGCTCTTCATCGAGCACGAGGGGTTTGAGGGTTCAGACGGGCTTGTCGAGGCAATTTTTCTTGCTATGAGAGAGGTGGCAAGAAACGGATCCATCGTTATCCTCTACTCCACCAGGATGGACGGGTTTGTGGATTTCGTTGCCAGAAATGCTGACAGGTTTGTTCTGGTAAGGAAGGTGAATGGTGGATTCATTGTCCAAGATTCTGGAGCCGAGCTCTTTGTTGGTAACGGAAAGAACATGAGTCTGGGTGATTTCTATGGGTAGGAGCATGAGCAGCGTCAGAATGGAGGTTAAGAAGATTGCTGAGAGGTGGTTGATGGTAAAGAGGGCTTTGAAGAAGGAGGATCGGGTTTACGCCGAGAGGCTTGCCGAGATGGCAAAAAGGCATTCGAGTGAGGTGTTTTACGCTTTTGACGATCCTCTCGAAGCTGCCGTTTTCTCTGTTCTGGTTGAGATGATGAAGGAGATTGATGAGCTGAGGTGTAACAACGATGATGATCCTGGACTGCTGGGCTGGCAGGAGAGTTCAGCTGTGGGTGAAGAGGAAGGAGAGGGTAAGGGAGGTTGAGTATGATTATCAGCCCTGGTTTTACCTCCATCTTCCTGACCCCCATCGCCATGCTGAGATGATTGAGGGGCTGGAGAGCCTGTACAGAGTCGAAGAATGTACATTCCAAACCATCTATGGAGAGCTTGACGGCTATAAAATCTACTGCGATGTTAAAGATCTTAGGAAAGTTGCAGAGAAGATAGAACTTCAAACAAGATTCCAGGTGAAGCTGTACAACGTTGATGTGAGGCTTGACCAGAGGTTCTTCGCCGAGAGAAGGCTAATCTCTGATGAAGAGAGGTTCAGCATAGATGGAGTTCCGGAGCTGAAGACTGCTAAAGTGGAAGTGAAGGGGGAGAAGAGCTATCCGGCGGTGAAGAATAGGATTGTGGAGGTAAGAGTTAACGGAGAAGTGCTGAAAGGGAGTGAGAGGGAAATCATTCAGGAGCTCTCCAGCCAGATTGAGTCGCTGGATCCGGACGTTATTTTATTCCTGCATGCAGACTATTGGATGCGGTTTATTCTTGCCAGGGCCAGGAAGTACGGCATTGACACAAAAATTAGCAGAAACGGCAGATACAGGAAGCTTGGCTCGAAGTCGTACTTCAGCTATGGAAGGGTCGTTTACAGGCCGTCAGCCTATCTGCCTGCTGGAAGAGTTCTGATTGACACAGCAAACTCCTTCAACTATAAAGAGGGAGGGCTTGAAGGGGTCTTCCTTGCCTCCCGCCTGGCCTGCATTCCCGCAAACTATGCAGCAAGGTTTACTCCAGGCACCCTCATCTCAAGCTACGAAGTGTATGAAGCTCTGAAGAGGGACATAGCGGTTCCCTTCCGTAAATTCGATGCGGAGAGGCTGAGGAGCTTTGAGGAGCTAAAAATGGCTGACAGAGGGGGCATGATCTTCCAGCCCCGGCCCGGAGTTTACGAGAACGTTTACCAGCTTGATTTTGTCTCAATGTATCCCTCCATCATAGTGAAGTGGAACCTGTCTCCTGAAACCATAGCATCTAACAATGGAAAGAAGGGATTCCTCCCGCTAGTTTTGGAGCCTCTGCTGAACCTGAGGCTGGAAACCAGAAAAATGAAAAAGATTGAACCGAAATACGAGAGGCTGGACTCAATCCTGAAGTGGATGCTTGTTACGTGCTTCGGCTACACCGGCTACAAGAACGCCAGATTTGGCAGGATAGAGGTTCACGAGGCGATAACGAGGGTGGGCAGGGAGGTGCTGATAAGGACGAAGGAGATTGCCGAATCAATGGGCTTCGAAGTGCTGCACGGTATAGTTGATTGCTTATGGTTGAGGGGAGAGAAGATAGAGGAGCTGAGAGAAGTGGTTGAGAAGGAGACGGGCTTGCTGACTGGCATCGACTCATTCAGCTGGATAGTCTTCCTTCCCATGAAGGATGAGACAGGAGCCTACAACCGCTACTACGGCAGGCTGAGGGATGGCAGCATGAAGGTTAGAGGAGTTGCTGCAAGGAGGGGTGATACTCCTGAATACATCAGGAAGATGCAGATGGAGATGTTCGACGTGATGGCGAAAGCTAGGAGCGTTGAGGAGATTCAGAAGGTTAAAAGCAGGCTGATCAGAATATATCACGACTACAAGGACAAACTCAGGAGAGGAGACGTTAATCCTGAGCAGCTCGCTATCAACAGAAGGATCTCGAAGCTTGAATATTCAAGGATGTGTGCTGAAGCTTCTGTAATAGAGGTGTACAAAAAGCTGGGAATAGCAGTCTCGCCGGGGATGAATGTGAGCTTTGTTGTGGTGGATGCAAGGAAATGGATTGTTGAAGCTCCCTGGGAGGCAGCAGGTTATGACGAAGAATACTATACAGGACTGCTGGATAAGGTGTGGGACAAACTCATTTTTGCTTTCTGGTAAGGGAATGTATTAAATAACATGTAAGATTAGAATAAAAATTAGTAATCTCTGTTATTCTGGTTGTTATAGATTATTTTCTTGTGATAAAATGAAAAATGATTTGCGAGTTTTTTTATATACTGACATTATCTAAAATATATTCTGAAATCATTATGATATAAAAGATCAAAACAATAGAAATTTATACCTGTGTTAGTATAGTGGATTGAGGAGAATTAGAAAGAGCAAAATTGATGGGGGTGACATACAAACTAGTTATGTATAATATTCTAAAATCTTTAATAGTGGGTGTGAAAGAATGGGATTCAATATAATCAATAAGATTATAGATTGGTTAAAGAATGTCTTTGGGGTTCGTCAAAAGACAAAATCACAATTAGGGTTCAAAAAATCAGATGAGAGAGAACAAGCTGTGATACAAGATCCAAAAACGGATTTACAAAAGTACCAACTCGTTAAAATGCCTTTGCAAGGAGAAGACGGTGATATTAGGTGTGAAGAAGAACTTAAAGAGTTCGATGAAACACTCAAAGAAAAAAGGACGGAAGAGAAAACTGAAACAGGAAAATTCTCTAATGTCGTATTTAGTGATAAAAAGGTTAAAGAAAAGTTAATTGAGGAAAAACAGGAGGGATCTAGAGAAGAAAAGGAAAAACGTGAAGTTCGGGAAAAGACGTACAGAAAGACATCAGAGAGAGAAAAAGATGGAAGAAAAAAGAGTAAACCGTACAAAAAGAAATCTCCTACTGAGCCTGTTAGAGTGATAAAAGAAACTACTGATAAAAGACAAAAAGCACCCATTCTTAGACAAAAAGAGATCGATTTGGGTAAAAGAAGGCAGGCAAAGCGGAGTAAAAAGTCTAGCATTTCAGAGACGATTCCAGGAAAGAAAAGAGAGAAAAAAGATTCAGTAACTTCTGCAAGAGTAGTAGCACCATTTGTTGAAGTTGATCTTGATGAAGCCAGAGTCTTCCTTGTAATTCCAAGACAAAGCCTTGAATCCACTACAGAAGGCATCTTGCAAAAACAATTGAATTACATGATAAAGCTAAATGGTGAAGAGAAAATACTTCCAATAAGCACAGTTGGGATGGGAAGATATTTAGAAATAGCTGAAAAGAGAATTGAATTGGGAGAACCCCTACAAAAATTTGAGGTTATTTATCCTTTAGAACTCGGAGAGAAAGTTTACCGTTATAAACACCTGAATGATTTTATTTATGTTTTCGTTGCAATCGGGAATAATTTAGGTAGAATGCATTATTTATATGATTTGGACGGGAACGTGAACCCACTACCTCAAAAAGAAGTTTGGATCCTTCTCAACGAAGATTTTGAGTTGGCTATTGAACCAGATATGATAGAGGATACATGGATTTGGGAAAATTACCGACTATTTTATGTTAATCTGAAAAAAGTAAACAAATTAGTTATAATACACAGAACTACAAATAAGAAAGAAGTTATACCATGTGAATCCACTTTCTCTGTAGATAGTGAAGCTGTCGTTTACGATGACTTCGGAAGACAATCCCCCATTTTTACAGGGAATAGTATTGAGATAAGAGCTCCGATAGTGAATGAAGAAGGATGGAGAGTTTGGATTCAAAACAAACAAGCTGGTTATAGGATTGTTTCAGATAACTGGTCAGGAAAAGAACCCCTTAAACTAAATTTTGATCATGATTTGCCCTGTGAATGTGGGGAATTTCAAGTGGATATCTGTGGACAAGATGAGGAACCTGTTACAACATTATTTTTCCGATATGTCCCCTCTTTGCAATTGAATTATCCAAGAGAAATTATTGTTCCAAGCTCTCAGCATGGACATAGAGCAGAATGTATTGAAGTCGTCTTAGGAAGTGATTTTCAAGAATGGGAATTGAAAGTTCACGGAAAGATTGAACCTTTTGAGAATAGCTATCAGATTGAACTGCCACCGGAGCAAGATACTCTTAGCTTTTCTATCAGCCAAAAGAATAAACCAGAAACTGAAGTAAGATTTCAGATAACAATCCCTAGGGTAAAGTGGAAAATTTCGAACCATGAGACTTGGAGTGATAGGCCCCTACAAATAAAGAGAGAGGAATTGATGCCGGGTTGTGGACTATATCTTATCGTTTTTGCCGGTGGTGTTGCCGGTAAACACAATCTTTTAGCCATTCTTAAGTCAAATAGCCAGAAACTACAAGAAGGAAAATTCTCTAAAAAAGGTATGAACTACTTACTATATTTAAATGAATTTAGTGAAACTATCGTAAATAATAGTAGTAAGTTGACTCTTACAGTGGGGATAGATAACAAATTATGGTTTGATGCTATATACTTCCCACCTGACCTTAATCGACTAAAGGAGATACTAAATCTTCTCAACTCCTTCGGGTTTGTTGATATACCTGACTACGAAACAATGTTAGTACAGGATTATGAAAAAGCGGAGGGTATCATTCAGGAGAAATTAAAAGATCTCAAAGAAGTATGCGAATATATTGTCGAGAAGTCAAAAAATGAGGAGTATTTAACCCTCTTGAAACAAGCACATGAAAGTTCAAATCAAAATAATTTAATTGATTTAATTAAAAAATACCATGAAATTATTACAAAGTTCAGAGATGAGATGAATAAAAATTTCAAAACTCTTAATGATGAGATTGAAAAAGAGCGAGTAGAGAAGAAATTTTTTAGTAATTTTTATAATAAATATTTAAAACAAGATATTTTAAAAATGAAAGAGATTCGTTCAAAGCGATTAATCCATATAATGGACATACAAATCTTTTATGAAAGTTATAATAGAATTAGTGAGGAAATTAGGATCATTAAACATAGAAGATATGATGATTTCTGGATACGGTTTGTTTCCGATATGAAGAATCCTGGAAATATCCAGTACTTAGTAAAGAAGTGGAAATATTTTAAGGAGAGAGATGGAAATCTAAACAATATTGATAAAGATTTCGACGAAAAGTATGTTTTTGAACCATTAGGCGAAAATGAAGAGATTAAGAAAGCGATTTTGAAATTTTTTATTCCAAAATCATTAAATGAATTGAATTTATATGATAGGTTGAGATTTCTAGATTTATCAGAAAAAGACAAGGAGCTCGCGATTAGAGATGCAAACAGATTTTTTGGCAAAATATTAAAGTTAAAGAAAGAAATTCAAATTGAATTGGAGATGAATGAAAATGGTGATGGATCCTCTTAAAGTAACTCAGAATATTAGAGATAGCTATATAAGATACTTAACCAGTACTTTTCGTTTAAGAGATGCAGAACTCCGAAAACTATTCCAACAAGAGGTTGAAAAGTTCCAATTTACAAATGGACCTATTTTAGAAGCAACACCTCCTTTTAAAGAAGGCTGTTATCTCCAGAATTTAATCGAAGAAGGTTTGCTTAGTGACAAATTGGAGAAGTTTATTTTTGATGCAATGCCTTATTTACGAGATAACCCATTATATTTGCATCAGGAAAAGGCCATCAGAAAATTACTTAAAGGTCGAAATGTGGTCATTGCCTCTGGTACTAGTAGTGGAAAGACAGAGTGTTTTCTAATACCAATTTATAATCATCTTTTAAAGGAATACGAAGCAGGAAAGCTTACGCCAGGAGTAAGAGCTCTTTTACTATATCCGATGAATGCACTAGCGAATGATCAACTAAGAAGGTTAAGAGAAATATCGAGAGTTATGGAAGAAAAGATGCCTGAAATTACGATAACTTTTGGCAGATATGTTGGTGACACTCCTGAAACTAAGAGGGAAGGTTTAGAGAAGTTTAGATTAATGAATCCTGGAGAAGAACCTGTAAAGAGTGAGCTTCTTTCAAGGGAAGAAATGCGAGAAAACCCACCGCATATTCTTATAACAAATTATGCGATGCTTGAATATCTACTTTTGAGACCAAAAGATTCGCCTTTCTTTGATGGAGAATATGCAAGGAACTGGAAATTTTTGGTTCTGGATGAAGCCCATATCTACAGCGGAGCAATAGGTATTGAAATGGCTATGCTTCTCCGGCGTTTAAAAGACAGAGTTTGCGATAATATGGAGGGGGATCTGCAGTGCATCGCAACAAGTGCAACTCTTGTTAAGGAAGAGGGAGATTTTGCAAAGGTAGCAGATTTTGCAACTCAACTTTTTGGAGAGAAATTTGACTGGAATCCAGAGGATAACGAGAGGCAGGATATAATTAAGGGGGAAAGAATTAAAACAGAGACCATGAAAGTAAAGTTTAAACCGCCACTCAAATTATACTCCGAATTAGATAAAATTATTCAAAATACCACCTCCTCCCTTTTGGAACAACTGTACAATATTTGTGAGAAAAACACAACTCCCAAAAATATTTTAGATGGATCAAAAAGTAATTGCAATAATAATCCAAAAAGATTCCTCTTCGAAGTCCTTTCAAAAGACGAGAGAGTAATAAAGCTAAAGTCTCTACTGGAAGAAGGGTCAAAGAATATTCAGGAATGTATTAAACATATCATAGAAAAAGATAATCCTTCACAGGAAGAATATCACCAAATAATCAGCTTGATCAATATATTGGTTTGGGCCCGTCCTGATGAAGAATCTTTACCACTTTTACCAGCTCGTTATCACCTATTTGTGCGTGCACCAGAAGGCGTATTTGTATCCTTTTATCCTGAGCCAAAGATATTTCTAGAAAGAAGAGAGTTGACACATGAAGGATATCCAGTTTTTGAATTGGCGTCATGTCGTCGCTGTGGACAAGAATATTTGGTCGGAGACGTTACAGATGGTAAACTAAAACATCCCTTTGTTGAGATAGATACACCCAGAAAAAATAGATATTTTCTACTATGGAGGGAGGATCTTGAATTGGAAGAAGATGAAGACCAGGAGGTAGCTGTCCCTGAAGAGATTGCTGAAAAAGGGAAAATATGGAAGTTGTGCGTAAGATGTGGGTCAATATGGGAAGGTGAGCGCACGTGTACGTGCAATCATGAAAAAAGTACTATAAAAACCTTGATTGAAATAACTCCTAAGGATACAGTTCTCAACAAATGTTATCTCTGTGGATTGCGTTCTATTAATATCGTTCGTGAATTCATTTTCCAGAAAGACGCTCCTGCGGCAGTTTTAACTACAGCTTTATATCAGAATCTCCCAAAAGAGCATGTAAAGGAGAAGAAAATACTTATTTTTTCAGACAGTAGACAGGATGCTGCATTTTTTGCACCTTATTTGGAGTTTACATATAGAAGGATTTTATTTAGACGCTTAATAGTGGAGGCTTTGAGGAATAATCAATCAGATGACTATAGACTCAGGTCGTTATGTGAGGATGTTTTGCAACTCGCTGATGAAAGTAATGTATTCGATCGTCAGATGGATCGAAGAGAAAAGAAAAAGGAAGTGTGGAAATGGATACTCCAAGATTTTTGTGGTGTTTGGGATAGAAGAAACTCGTTAGAAGGTGTGGGCCTAGTGTCTTTTGTGCCCATATTCCCCGAAGATTGGAAGCCTATTAGTGAACTCTATGAATCGCCTTGGAGTCTTACTGAGAAAGAGGCTAAGGCGTTATATCAAATATTGATTAATTCTATGCGCTTCAATATGGCCATTACGTTTCCCGAGGATGGTCCAGATCCTCAAGACGAATTCTTTAGCCCAAGAAATAGGGAATACAAATTTAGAGGTGAAGGTTCTGATATCAGAAGAGGGATCTACTCATTTATACCATCCTTAAAGAGGTTGAATGTTAGGCTTGAATATTTGGAAAAATTATACAAAACCATTACGGGTAGAGATGACGAAGATGGCGAGTGTAGAAAATTATTAGGAAAAATATGGGAGGATTTGAGAGACAACTGGGTTGGGAGAGGAGTCTTCAGATTTAGTGATTCAAGGGATGGTGTTCTTTATAAACTTGATTATAGGTATTGGAGGGTAATCTATCCAAGCATTTCCGCCTGGTTTGTCTGCGATCGTTGTGGTGTAATTGTGCCATCCAGTATCCGAGGGGTCTGCCCAACATTTGGCTGTAATGGAAGCTTGAGGCCAATAGATAATCAAAAACTTAGAGAACTTGAAAGAAATCATTATCGCTACTTATATACCCATCTAACGCCTATAAGAATGGACTCTCGTGAGCACACAGCACAACTCACCACAGATTATGCTTCGAACATTCAGCAGAGCTTCATAAGAGGAGACATCAATATTTTGAGTTGTTCAACCACATTTGAATTGGGGGTAGATCTCGGAGAATTAGAAGCAATCTTTTTAAGGAACGTCCCACCAGAACCTTCAAATTATATTCAACGTGCAGGGAGGGCCGGAAGAAGGCTTGATACTATAGGGTTTACCCTGACTTTTGCTCAGCTCAGATCTCATGATCTTACCTACTTTAAAGAACCAGAAAAAATGGTCGAAGGAAGAATAAAACCACCAGTTATTGAACTTCGAAATGAGAAGATTATTTCCCGACATCTTCATTCTATCGTGATTGCAAATTTCTTCAAACAATTTCCTGATTACTTTGGGACAGTCGAATCTTTCTTCAAACTTGAAAGTGATGGTATTTCTGGCACGGAAAAAATAAGAGAATATCTTCAAACGAAACCTGAGTCCATCTTGAAATCATTAAAAAGGGTCATTCCAAGAGACTTGCATAACGTCTTCGGTATTGAAAAGTGGGAGTGGATACAGAGTTTTGTTGGGGATGAAGGTGTGCTTACCATAGCAGACGAAAAGATAAGAAGTGAATATTTTGATATAATAAAATTTTACGAATCGAAAAAAAAGGAGCTGGAAAAAGTAATAGGAGATCCGAAAAAATATCAACAAAGTGGAAAAAAAAAATAACATCTGATATGGGTTGGGCAGCAAATCGAATCAAAACTATTAAAGATAAAAAACTCATTGACTTCTTAGCGACGCATACAGTCATTCCTAAATATGGTTTCCCCGTCGATGTTGTTGAATTAAGCGTTTTATCTCATATTGATGCTGCTAAAAATATTCAATTAGAGAGAGATTTACGCTTAGCTATTTCTGAATTTGCACCTAGCAGTCAAGTTGTTGCAAATGGGTATATTTGGGAAAGCGCAGGCTTAAGAGTAGTAAGAAACAGAACATGGCCAATTTACTGGTATGCTGTTTGTCCTGATTGTAAGAAGTTTTATATCCAAGGGGGAACAATAGAAGAAACCCCACCCTCTATTTCATGCGATATTCATGGAGCAATCTCCCGAAGAAGTATACATAGATTCGTCACACCTATATTTGGTTTTGTAACCTCTAAGGATTTTGAACCCAAAAAACCGGGTGAATCACGACCAAAGCGTGAATTTACTACAAGGCCATATTTCTTTGGTTATAAGGGACCAGAAGAAAAGAGATTTTCTATTGGTAAGTTTAGGATTAAGTCAATGTATTCTTCAGATGGAGAGTTAGCTGTCATCTGCAAAGGTAAGAAAGGTGTTGGGTTTTGGGTGTGTTTTGATTGTGGTGCGGCATTCTCAGAGAGGAAAAGAGGAAAGCACAAAACACTTTATGGAACAGACTGTTCATCACCTTTAAGAGGTCCATTACATCTTGGACATACTTTTAAAACAGATGTGCTTTCTATTTCATTTGAAGAGCCAAATATAAGCTCAAGAGATGAAAGTTTTTGGTTATCCTTGCTGTATGCAATTCTTGAGGGTACTAGTCAGGCTCTCGGAATAAAAAGGCAAGACTTAGATGGATGTCTCTACCCATCTGAAGATGGAATCATGTTGATCTTATTTGATAATGTCCCTGGTGGGGCAGGACATGTAAAGCGTATAATAGATGAGGAAAACTTGTATGAGGTTCTTAAGAGTGCTTTAGCTCGTGTCAGAAATTGCACATGTGGACTTGAAACGAGTTGTTATGGATGTCTCCGAAATTATGAAAATCAATTCTGCCACGAATTACTGAAAAGAGGCGTCGTATTAGAATTTCTTAAGAAGAATTTGGGAGTGAGAGAATGATGCATACAAGGGTTGTAAAGGTTGTGTAGTCAAATGAAATGTTTCGCCACTATTTGGCTCACTTCTAACAGGAACACTTAACAGGAGCATAACCGAATTCGCTAATGCTCCGTCCAAATTCCCTGCTACGCTTGAACTTCGGATATTCTCAGAACATTAGATGACTTATTCCGCAGCTATCTTAAGGAAAATAGAAAAATAAATTCGAAAAAAATAATATTGAGAAAGCTCTTTGAAGACTTAGAAGGGGATTGAATGATCGATTCAGCCAGATTTTAAACAGAATTGAACAGAGTTAGAATTATATGGGACAGGAGAAGCAACACCTTTTGAAGAGTATCTAACTAATTAGGGTTCTTACTAACGTAATTCTCAGCCAACCTCTGAAAAGTCTTCTTTTCTTTAAAACTCAAAGCAACAACCACACCTACCAAAGGGACATTCATAGCAGAAATCTCCTAAATCGAACAATACTGTTAACTTGAACAAAATATTTAAGTATTATCTAA
>MTNE01000012.1 GCA_002011355.1 Thermoplasmatales archaeon JdFR-43
TGAGGAAACTGGAGAAATAGTTGTTGAATATGATATGGATGAATAAGGTTATAAATCATTAAATCCATTTTTCATCATTTTTGAGAATAAATTTTTTTACCNGTGCTGCATTTAATTGCATGAAAGTATTAATTGTGATGGCTTCAAAAAGTGATGAAAGCGTAGGGAAAAAAGCGATNGAGATTTTGGAAAAGTTTGGTGTTGATTATGAAGTTGTCTATGCCTCAGCTCATCGCACACCTGAAAAAATAAAGGAGATTGCTGAAAGCGATGCCGATGTTTTTATCGCCATCGCCGGCCTGGCTGCTGCTCTGCCAGGTAGTTTGGCGGCATATACAACAAAGCCAGTGATAGGAGTGCCTGTCTCAGGCAAATTAAATCTAGATGCGATTCTTTCTATTGTTCAGATGCCTCCCGGTATTCCAGTAGCTGCTGTCGGGTTGGATAGAGGAGATAATGCTGCCTTGCTTGCCATAGAAATTTTGGCTTTGAGGAACAAAGAGCTGGCGAGAAAGCTTGAAGAATATAGGAAGCANATGAGGGAGAAGTATGTTTGATGCTGCAAAATTTGTTGAGGAAGCAGTGGAAGAAATAAAAAGGCAAGTTAAAGGAAAGGCAATTATAGCTGTATCTGGTGGAGTTGATTCTAGCGTTGCAGCTAAAATAGGGAGTATGGCATTGGGAAAAAATTTAGTGGCAGTGTATGTAGATACAGGTTTCATGAGGAAAGGAGAAAATGGATTTGTGAAAAATCTCTATGGAAAAATGGATTTAAAATTCATTTTTGTTAACGCTAAAAAAGAATTTTTTGAGGCTTTAAAAGGTGTGGCTGATCCAGAAGAAAAGAGGAAAATCATTGGAGAGAAATTCATAAGGATATTTGAGAGNGTTGCTAGGGAAGAGGGGGCTGAATATTTGATACAGGGAACAATAGCTCCAGACTGGATAGAAAGCGGAGGAGGGCTGCGAGATACAATAAAAAGCCATCATAATGTTGGTGGTTTGCCAGAAGAAATGAAACTAAAAATTATTGAGCCATTGCGCAATCTTTACAAAGATGAGGTAAGAGAAGTAGCGAGATATCTCGGATTAGAAGTNGCAGAGAGGCAACCATTTCCAGGACCGGGCCTAGCAGTGCGTGTAATGGGAGAAATCGATGAGAAGAAGGTTGAAATTGTAAGAGANGCATGTGCAATAGTGGAGGAAGAAATAGAAAAGGCATGCAAGGAAGGAATAATTGAAAAGCCATGGCAATATTTTGCTGTTTTATTGCCTGTAAGAAGTGTGGGAGTAAGAGGAGATATAAGGGCTTACGGCTATACCATCGCCATAAGGAGTGTTGATAGCATAGATGCAATGACCGCCGCCTACACAAAACTTCCTCATGATTTGCTGGAAAAGATGGCTACTCGCATAACAAATGAAATTAAAGATGTGAATAGAGTGGTATATGATATATCCAACAAGCCTCCAGCCACTATAGAATGGGAATAAAATGGAATGGGATGAATGGAAGCCAATTTACATAAAAATTTTGAATGAATTCAGTTACTCCCGCCTTAAAGACGAAGAAGCTGCTAAATTAGCGGCAGAAATGGCGGAAAGCAATATTTTGCCAGATGATTTAAGAAATTTGCTTCAGGGAAAGATTGTTAGCATATGTGGAGCTGGAAAAAACTTGGAAAATGAAATTGCTAAAATTGAAGGAGTTGTAATGGCTGCAGATGAGGCAACATCTATTTTACTCAATAATGGTGTTCTTCCTGCCATTATCACAACTGATCTGGATGGAAATGTTGATGACATATTGGAAGTAAACAAAAGGGGAAGCATTGTAATAATACATGCTCATGGGGACAATATGGAAGAATTGANAAAATACTTGCCAAAATTTTCTGGAAAAATTATGATTACTACTCAATCAAAGCCTTTTGGCAGCATATATAATTTTGGAGGATTTACAGATGGAGATAGAGCATATTGCATTGCAAAACATTTTGGGGCAAAAAAAATAAAGCTTATTGGCTTCGATTTTGANAATCCAAAGCCTAAAAAAGGAAAAAATTCGGAAATAAAAAAGAGGAAGTTAGAGTGGGCTAAAAAAATAATAGAGATGTCGATATAATCATTTTATCTTTTCTAGATGAGGTTTTATATCAAGCAATGGTGTGCCATCCAGAATATCAACATTTTTTACATATAGCTTTGCTCCTTCTATTTTTTGCAATTTAACAACTGATACACCTATTCCATTTGGGCGATTTGGGGAACATGTAGCAAATATCCCTCGCAATCCATTGTTTAAACGGGGTTTGATTAGCAATTTATAATCTTTTGATAGATGAAAATGATAGATTAGCACAATATGGTTAAATTTTTCTAAGCCTATTAATCCTTCCTTGTATTTCTCATATATTTCCACTATGCCCTCTGCTTCAGAATAAAATGGTTGTGGAGGAGCCTCCTTTTTGTAAGGAGTATGTATTATACCAATTGGTTTGTAAACTATTTTCATAATAGGAAAGATTATATGTATTTTTTATTTTTTGTAGCAATGAAGGTTTATGTTATAGACAATGGTGGCCAATGGACACATCGTGAATGGAGAGTTTTGCGATATTTGGGTGTAGATGCGGAAATTGTTGCAAATACCACTCCTTTAGAAAAATTGAAGGATGCAGATGCTTTAGTTTTATCTGGAGGAGCTCCTCGCGTAGGCTTGCAGGATAAATTGGGTAAATGTGATGAATACTTNCAGCATGCTGATGTGCCAATTTTGGGCATATGCGCTGGCCATCAATTTATGGCTCGTTTCTTTGGTGGAGANTGCGGNGAGGCGAAGGTGCCAGAATATGGAAAGGTTGAGATTGAGGTGATAGAAGAAGATGTTTTGTTTAAAGGGTTGCCAAAGAAAATGATTGTCTGGGAAAGTCATAATGATGAGGTGACAAAAATGCCTGAAGATTTTATCTTGCTAGCTTCTTCTGAAAATTGCAGGGTGCAGGCAATGAAACATGCTAAAAAGCCATTATTTGGTTTGCAATTTCATCCAGAAGTGGAGCACACTCAATATGGTAAGGAAATTTTCATGAATTTTTTGCAGGAAGCAAGATGATTGCTTATTTTCCAAAGCCGTGCTTTATTCCCGTTGCAATATCTGATTGCAAACTAAATTGTAAGCATTGCATGGGAAGATACCTAAAACAGATGATAAATATCAAAACAGAAAAAGAATTGCTTAAGTTTGGAATAACTTTCAGGGGCAATGGTATTCTTATTAGCGGAGGATTTGATGAAAAAGGAGAGCTAATCAATCTTGAAAAAATGCTTCCAATCATTAAAAAATTGAAAAAGCGTATGTATGTCGCAATTCATCCTGGATTCGTTAATGAAGAAGTAGCAGATAAAATAGCAGAAGCATGTGACATAGCTTTTGTTGATTTGCCAGCAAAAAATGCAATAAGAAGGGTTCTGAGATTAAATGCAACAGTGGAAGATTATTTTGAAAATATGGAAAAGCTTATGGAAGCCGGAATAAAAATCTCGCCCCACATCACAGCCGGCTTAAATTATGGTAAAATAGAGGAATGGGAACTTCTTGATAAGCTGAAAAATTATAAAATTGAAAAACTTGTTCTGAATTTTATTGTACCAACTGCAAAAACTTCGTTTGGGAATGTTAGAATAAACGAGGAGGAAGCTGTAGAATTTGTAAAAGAAGCGAAAAATAAAATAAAAGATGTTGTCATAGGTTGCATGAGGCCCCGTCAACTAGATATTGATTTAATTAATGCGGGANTAAAAGAAATTGCAAATCCATCTAAAATAGTACTAGAGTATGCAAAAGAAAAAGGAATAGTGGTGGAGAAAAAGCCATATTGTTGTGGAGTAAAGAATTTCAAAGAGTGTTGAAAAATCTTATATTCTACTTTCACATTTTCCATCATGAAGAAGTTTATCGTAATTTTAGTACTATCTGTTTTACTGCAGGCAAGTTTTGCAGGATATGAAAAATTAAGCATAAGTGAAAATAATGATGTAGAAAAAATTTATGGAGTGGTTAGTAGTGACCATATATCTGGATATTTAATGCAGGCTGGCTATCCCATACTACCTTATATAGTGAAAACATANGAATTTCCTGCAGGGACAAAAATAGAGGTAGAAGTAGAAGCAATTAATGTTATAAAAGAAAAAGCAAGCACAGTAAAGGTTGCTGCACCACCAAAAATAGATGGGTTTGAAAATATCGAGTTAAATTATGAAATAGCAGAATATGATATATATCCAGAAAAATGGTTTGATTATAGCNTTGGAGTAGGAAGAAATGAACAAGGTAAAATAGTTGAGTTTCTTACCATTTATTTTTATCCACAACGCATAACCAAGGATGGAATAATGCTGCAGTCAAGTGAATTTGATATCAAGATAAGATATGAGTTGCCTTCCAAACCTTTGTTCACAAAGGAGTCATACGATTTACTCATTATTTGTCCAGAACAGTGGGAAAATATTATACAACCATTGATAGAGCATAAAGAAAGTCATGAAATAAAAACAATGGTGAAAACAGTAGAAGAGATAGTTTCAAGTTATAATGGCAGGGATGATGCTGAAAAGGTAAAATACGCAATTAAAGATGCAATTGAACAATACGGCATAAAATACGTTCTCCTTCTTGGTGGGAGAAAACCAGGTATAAAAGAAAGATGGTATGTTCCTGTGAGATACAGTCATTTAGATGATAACTCAAACTGGGAGGCAAGTTATCTCAGTGATTTGTATTTTGCTGATGTGTATAAATATGAAGATGGAGAGCTAGTCTTTGAAGACTGGGATAGCAATGGAAATGGAGTCTTTGCAGAATGGAGGATGGCAGGAAGAGATTATCTGGACTTATATCCTGATGTATATGTTGGCAGGCTTGCATGCAGAAATAAGGCGGAGGTAAAAATAATGATTGATAAGATTATAACATATGAAGATTTTCCATTTAACGAATTTTATAAATTTATTTTGGTTGCAGGTGATTCATATAATGATAGCCATGGATATATCGAAGGAGAGCTGGCAACATGGGAAGCATATAAACAGCTGGAAGGATTCGAAGCTGTCAAAGTATGGGCCTCTGAAGTCGATTTGAGTGCTAAAAACATAATAAATGCAATGAATGGTGGGGCTGGCTTTGCATATTTCTGTGGGCATGGCAATCCAATGAGTTGGAGTACTCATGAGCCATATAACTTTGATGAATGGGAGGAGGGTTTACAAATTTTTGACATGCCTTTGCTTGAGAATGGCTATAAATTGCCTATTGTTGTAATAGGTGGCTGTCATAATAGCCAGTTTAATGTAACAATCTTCAATTCCTTTAATAAAGAAAAATTATGGAAAGGAGAGAATGCTCCAGAATGCTGGAGCTGGTGGCTGACCCGCAAGATAAACGGAGGAGCTATTGCTACAATAGGCAATACTGGCTTGGGGTATCATGGAAGTGAAGACAGTAATGAAGATGGCATCGCTGATTATTTACAAGTCTTGGATGGATGGCTTGAAATTAATTTCTTCCGCCTTTATAATGAAGGAATAGACATGCTTGGCATGCTGCATTCAGCAACGCTTACAGGCTTCATAAACACATTTCCAGGAAATGAAAAAATGCCTTTGACAGATGTTATTGACATAAAAGTTACGCAGGAATGGTGTTTGTTGGGAGATCCGAGCCTTAAAATAGGAGGATATGACTGATTATATAATTCCATAGAAGACAGCTGCTAGCACCACAACTGCAATTGCTGGGGGGATTAGAAATTTATATGCATCAATGAATCTGGGATGGAAATAATCATATGTTAGAACAACGCAAGGGTGGATGGGAGAGATTAAATATCCCATGAAAGAAGAAACATAGAGTAATGCCACCATATTTATATCCGTCAAAAAAGGGGCTAAAATCGGATATAGAATACCAACTGCTGCCAAATTATGAGCCGTAACCAGTCCAATTATGAAGGATAAGGTGGCTATTGTAATAACTGCAGGAAGACCGATTAAATGAGATGAAATTACTTTTGGAATTCCTGATGCAAATATTATATTTTTAAGGAGCATTATTCCAAATATTGCAACAGCGAGGCTTGCAGAGAATCCTTTTTTCAGCATTTTCACATCTTTCTTTTTCCCCATTATAAAAGCTGTCAATATGCCAGCAGGTAATGAAATTAAAAAGGCAGAATAGGTGGACATAAAAAATGAGAGGGGTAAAGCTATGGAGACTGGCAGTAGAATGGGTAGTAAACCTTTCAATTGCCCTTTCTTTCTTTCCTTTTTTTCCATCTCAACGTTTTTTATTCCTCTAACAAAAAGATATCCAATGAAAAAGAGGAGGATAAAAATTGGTAGTTGCTTTGCAATAATGGCAAAAATATTTTCACCAGATAAATCAGCAAGTAAAACTAAGGGGGTGGCTAAAGGAAATATAATGAACCATATATGGCGATACCATAGATTAATGGCCATCAATAATTCCTTTTTTACTCCTGCTGCTTTTCCATGTAAATCTATAAGAGGAGCGGAAAGTAATGCCCCTCCTGGAACAGGAAGTAATCCTAATATGGAAGGTATGGCAATAAGCATGCCTTTGTATGAAAGCTTTTGCTGCAGCACATCCAACACACCCTGGAGCAAACCCGTTTCCTGCAGAATGACAGCAAGCATTTTTATCATTATAACTATTGTAATCAAAGCCATAACCTTGTAATCTGTGATAGTTTTTACAAAAATATCTGGCAATTCTTCAGGAATGGAAGCAGCTAGTATCAAACAGCCAATTATGATTGCCAAACCAAAGTCTTTTCTATTTGCTACCATTGCTATTATTGTACCAAAAGAGAACAGAAGCAGCAAAATGAGCAAATACTCATTCATTTTATTCTCCTTTTCTTTTCTTTGCCAAGCAAAACAACCCTTGAATCTTTTCTTTCTGCTTCAATTTTGTAGCCTGTCAGCTCTGCAAGCTTCTCTCCGAATTTTTTAATTTCTTCATGGCTTGGCATGTTGGCAAGAGTCATTCTCTGCCTTGAATAACCAAGAAACATATATCCTTTTGGTTCTATAAACCATGGATTCGCTTTTTCATCTAATTTTGCATATTCTTTTTCATAACCAAGATTCCAATTTTTAACCAAAGTGTGCCTTATAACTGTTCTCGTGTCCAAACTTGGCAGCAATTCTAAAGTTTCATTTAATTTCTCCCATGCTTTCGGAAGTAGTGGGCAGCATAGCTTTTTATAAATCTCTTCATTTGGAGCAGCAACAGTAACATAAAGTTGCTTCGGCAGCACATCCATTTTTTCTAGAGCTTCAGGATTTGTTCCATTTGTTACTAGAAATGTCGTCATTCCCCTCTTATGACATTCTTCAAAAAATTGGCTTAAAAAAGGATATAGGGTGGGCTCTCCAGTTAAAGAGCAAGCAACATGTTTGGGCTCCACTGCCTCTTCCCATTTTTTTAAGTCCACCCTCTCATCACCCTTATAACCAGTTAGCAGGCGGCGCTGCTCCTCTATACATTTATCTAGAATGTAAGCCGGCTCATCAGCTTCCTCTTTTTTCAGCTCTGTTAATGTAAAGCCCTGAAAACGCCAGCAGTAAAGACATTTCTGGGTACAATGAAAAGCAGTAGGCGACATTTGCAAACAGCGGTGACTTTCTATGCCATAAAAAGTATTTTTGTAGCACGCTTTATTTTCAAGTAATGATTTTCTGAGCCAGTGACAAAGTTTTACAGCTGAATGTTTGCCAACCATTGCATATCCCTGATTTTCCAGAATTCTTTTTAAATCCTGTGATAAATGCATAATTGGAGAATTATCTCTATTTAAAAACTTATTCCATGACAAATTGTCGATGCGGTCAAGAATTAATGAATAGAGAACCCAAATAAATTTTCTATTTTCTCTGTAAACTACTCCAAAAAAAATTTAAATAAGTTTTAATATTGTGAATAATTATTATCGTGANGATNAGATGAAATTTAGATCAAAACTGCTGATACTATTGCTTGCAATCTCTCTAATACCTCTCACCTCAATTAGTTTTATATTGGTAAAAGGAGGATATGAGGAAATAAGAAATAAAGCTGAGGAAGGTTTGCTTAACTTAGTGGAGGCAAAGGCAGAATATTACGATCATACATTTCAAGATATAGCACAGTCGATAAATGGGGTTGCCTTTCACATATCTTCTGTATGGGGAAAAGGAAGCTATTATAATAAAAGCTATATCTGGATTTCNCCAGATGGAAAAGGATATGAAAAATTTGAAGAAGATATGAAAAATTTTGAATTTATAATGCCAGCTTTTCAATCTGTAATGTGTGAAANAGGCGAGATAAATTTAATGTTTCTAGGCATGGAAAATGGTGTATGTTTTCTCAGTGATGCAAAAGTGGTAGAGAAATTAATGAATGAAATTAAACATTTCGACCATAGGGAAAGGATATGGTATCAACTTGCAAAAGAAAGAAACACTACTGTCTGGACCCCATTGTATATTGATGTCAATACTGGGGAGCTAGTTACTACTGTTTCAACACCAGTCTTTGTAGATGGTAAATTTATAGGTGTGTTGGGCTCAGACTTACTATTGGGAACGATAAAAAATGATATACTTGATATAAGATTTGCTGGCTCAGGTTTTCCATTGCTTGTGGGTAGAGACGGCAAGATATTCGTTCATCCTGAATATACAGCAAGTGGTAAAAGATGGAATGAAAGTTTTGAAGAAGAAAATATATTTGACATGAATGGACTGGCTGAAGTAGGTGATGAAATCAAAAACGGAACAACTGGTTTGAGATTGATTACTTTACATGGAAAAAAATATTATGCGGTTTTTTCCCCTGTAAATGAAATAAATGGGTCTCTCCTCTTTCTCTTGCCAGAAGAAGTGATAACCAAAGGCATTAATGAAGCAATAAAGAATATAATTCCACTGCTTACTTTGGTTTTCATAGGCACAATATTGACTGCATATCTCTTTTCTCTTTCTCTTACAAAACCAATAGAAAAGTTGCAGAAAGCAACAAGAGAAATTGCCAAAGGAAATCTTGACTATATTGTTGATATCAAAGGAAAAGATGAATTTGCTGATTTATCCAGGGATTTTAATAAAATGGTAGAAGAACTCAATATTTCAAGGAAAGCTCTAGAAGAATCGGAAGAAAAATACAGAGGAATATTTGAGGAATCAACAGATGTAATATATATAACCACTGAAGATGGCCGTTTAATTGATATAAACAAAGCGGGCGAGAAATTATTTGGATATACAAGAGATGAACTCCTGAAAATGGATGTCGAATCCCTATATGAAAATAAGGAGGATAGAGAGAGATTTAAAAGAGAGATAGAGAAAAATGGGTTTGTTAAGGACTATGAANTAAGGTTCAGGAGNANGGATGGAAAAATCATAGATTGTATCCTGTCAACAACAATGATTAAAAAGGGAGGTAAAACATTTTATCAAGGCATAATAAGAGATGTTACACAGATAAAAGAGGCAAGGAGGCAGCTGGATATGTATAACTCTCTTCTTCGCCATGACATAAGTAATAGAAATCAAATCACTCTGGGTTGTTTAGAGCTCTTAAAGGAGGGTAATTTAACTGAAGAACAGAAAAAATTGGTGGAAAAAGCATATGAACACCTTGTCCATTCTCAACAATTGTTGCATAAACTTTCTATTATAAATAGGGTGGGAGAAAAGAAATTGAAAGAGATGGATTTGGAGAGTGTTCTGAACAAGAGTTTAGAGAAATATGAATATCTCTCCAAAGAAAAGGGAATAAGAATAAAGATTAATCTAAAGAGTAAATGTTGTGTTCTTGCAGATGATTTGCTCGAAAATGTTTTTTCCAATTTGATAGAAAATGCCATTATACATTCAGGATGTAAAAATATAGAGATAAATGTTGATGAAAAAGAGGATGAAGTCATTATAACTATCCAAGATGATGGATGTGGAATACCAAAAGAAATAGCCGATAAAATATTTGAATGGGGTGTGAAAGGAAAAGAAAGTAAAGGCAGCGGATTAGGCTTGCATCTTGTAAAAAGAATAGTTGAGGGATATGGTGGAAAAATTTTATTGAAAGAGAGCCAGCAGGGAACTGTATTTGAAATACATCTAAGAAAATGTTAACTATCTATGGGCCAATATACCAGTGATTTCATCGTTTCTTTCTATCCTGACAAATCCGAATCTTTCGAATTGTACTATTTCTCCGTGTTTAATTTCCTCAGCATTTTTTTCTACTAGTCCCTCAATTATTTTTAGACTGTTTTCATCGAAGTCGCCATTTTTAAAAGGTAAAGAAGGAATCATAACCTTGATTTTTATATTTTCATGGCTTACCCACTGTATTTTATCTACTCCTTCTATAAGTTTATCACCAGCAAATTCACCACGTATTTCCTCTTTGCCCTTCTTCAAAATCTTCACATTATACAAATCTTTAAGACGAAATATTTCACCTTCTTTCAATTTTAAAGCATCCTCTTTTGGAATATAAAAAATGTTTCCAACTTTAATTTTTCTTTTACCCATATTAACAGAAGGATGATACTTCAATTCAACTTCCTTTTCGACTGCATTCTCTACAATCAATTTAACCGGCTCAGCAACAAAAAAGTATCTTCTTGCCCTCCCATCCAAAATTTTTCTATTCACTGCTTCAAGATTTTCAAAAGCAACAATAGCCTCAGATTTTGAGATACCTTGAGCAAGCACGAATTCTTTTATGGCTTCAGGAACTATTCCNCTCCTCCTCAAACCGCGCAACGTAGGGAGGCGAGGATCATCCCATCCCACAACAAGCTTTTTTTCTATCAATGGCTTTATTTTTCTTTTTGATACAGGCATTCCCTTTATTTCTAGCCTTGAAAATTCNATTAAATGCGGCTTCCTCAACCCGAGTAAATCAAGCAGATAAAAATAAACTTCATCTCTCAACTCATATTCTTTACTTCTGAATGGATGGGTTACGCCAGATATGGAATCTTCTACAGCTCCATAAAAATCATAGGTGGGCCATACTCTGTAGCGTGTTCCATGTATCGGGTGAGGGTGTTCTATTATTCTGAATAAGACAGGATCTCTCATTGCCGTATTCTGTGATTTCATGTTTCCTTTAAGGCGAAGAACAGCTTCTCCCTCTCTCATCTTTATAAAATCCTTCCATTCTATCTTGCTTTCGTTTCTGCATTTGCATTCTTTCATTTCCCTTCTGTTTTTTCTAATTTCTTCCTCGCTGCATGTGCATACATAGGCGTTTCCTTCCTCCAATAGCTGCTTCGCCAATTCGTAATGCTTTGGCAAATTATCGGAAGTTCTGTACTCCTTATCCCACTCTATTCCAAGCCACTTCAAATCCTCTTTTTGCACTTCATAAAATTCTTTTCTTTCATTAACAGGATTGGTATCATCAAAACGCAAAATAAAAATGCCATCATACATTCTAGCATATTCATAGTCAATGAATGCTGCTTTTGCATGTCCAATATGTAAATAGCCATTGGGCTCTGGTGGAAAACGGGTAACAACTTCTCCTTTCTTTGCATGTGGTAATGGTGGCAGTTTTTTCTTCTCCTTTTTCTTCTCCTCAACTTTTATTCCCAATTTTTCTATTTCTCTTTCCTGTTCTTCCAGTGATAAAGAATTCACTTCTTCGACAATTTTTTTAACAATAGGGATAACTTCTTTTGCCTCTTTTTTCACTTCAGCCATTACCTTACCTATCACTGCTTTTAAATTAGCTCTACCATTGTATNTCACAGCATTAAGTAATGCATGTTTTCTCGCTATTTCCTCTATATCCATCCTTAAATGATATCTGTTTTACTTTTAATTTTTATGGTATGTGAGAATTGATTAAATGGAATCTACGGCTTCGCAATTTTTGTAATTCATACATATAAAATTAAAAAATTTGCATAATACAACAAGCCCATATTTCTTTAATTTTTAACTAAAACTAGGGTATTATCCCTGCTATAAATCCAATTAAGCCAGCCGCCATTGCCA
>MTNE01000144.1 GCA_002011355.1 Thermoplasmatales archaeon JdFR-43
TAAATTTAGCAGCATTGAAGAAGCAAGAGATTACATGATAAATTTTGTAAAACAGAAATTTGGTGGCGTTGGCTACATTGTTATGGCAAATCCAATGGATACAGTTAAGCCAAAGGTGCTCAGTAGCGTGGAGTATGAATTTAAAGATATAACAAGTTCTGTTGCTATATTGCCTGCTCAATCTTTTCATGCATTGATAACCAAGCAGTTTATGAAAACACATGAATTTGAAATTCCAGATTATAAGTATGCAAGAGTTAAAGTGGATTTGTTCAACCTGAATTCCGAAAATGTGAAAGAGCTAGGAGACGGAATATTTTTAATGATAATAAGTCCAGAAGGAATACCTTATGTTTATACAGCAACTGGTGCTGGCTTAGCAGAGTATAATGATAAGGGAGATATAACGCTGGATAAGGTTCATTACGAATTTATAATATGCAATAAGCCAGGCATTTATTCTGNTCGTGTTATAGGAAGATGGTTTGCAGATGTCGAGGGAGAATATGAACTTAAAATAAAAGTTGAGGAAATAGATACACCTGTCGATCCACTGATGGAAGACCTATCTTCTTTATCATCATATCTGGCAGCATATCATCGTGGCATTATATGGGCTTCCCCAGAATTTGCTTATGCAGGTAGAGAAGGAATGAGTCAGCCAGGAGATAACCCTGATATCATAGAAGAATGCAACGCACATGTTTTAACCATACATCAGCAACTTAATGAATTGCTCACAGAAATAGCAGATTTGCCANATGATTTGGCTATGCTATGGCAGCATTACAAAGAAAATCCAATATACATTGCAATATTGGCGGATCCGACAATGGTACCGATGTATTACTACAAGAATCCAGATGATGGNTATATTATGGGGTGGGGAGTGCCCAGCGACTATATTTATGGAGATATAGATCCAAATCCGGAGGATCTGGAAAACGATACTTTTACCTATTACCCATTCCAGGAAAATATTGTGGGCAGAATAACGGGTTATGATGCTGAAGACGTCTCGGCCTTGATTGCAAGAACAATTTTCTATAACGAGATTATTGAGAAGCTCGGAGAATGGAGGCAAAATGCTACAGTGCAAACTGGTTGTGGACTGGAATTTCAATGGGTTCCTGTGCTAACAACGATAGCGAATCTATTGCTTGGAAGCAATGAACCAACAAAATGGCCTAGTGGAGAAAGCTTTTTNATTAATTTAAGGCTCTGCCATGATTTAGAAGAGGGAGGATTTAATGTTAAACGCACTCATTTACTGGCGTCGCAGCGCGAAGGTTTTGAGAATTTAACAAAATATGGAAGGAGATATTTCCTATTTCCGCGTTTTTATGAANCAATAAGTGGCGATAATGTCAAAGGAGGGAAATATCAGGAAGAAAGCAACATAATATTCGTCTTCAATCATGGCTTCTATTACTTATACGAATCCGGAGATATTTTGCTGGATGCTCGAGGTTTCCCGCCTTTCACAACTATTTCCCGCTTCTATCCAATGGGCAGCGGGTTGAGCAGCAAGGGTACATATGACGTGAGAAATGTGTATAAGATGAAATTTGGTCCTGGCATCATCTTTGTTGAAAGCTGCATTACAGCCAGGATAGATGGCTTAGCCCCAGAAAATTGCTTGAGTCAAGCTTACCTACATGCAGGAATGAATGGTTATATCGGAGCGACACGTGTTACAGCAGATCCTGGCTACCTAGAGCCTGGCTTAATATTTGAGGGGTTTGGAGCATGGGGATTTATCAATGCCACTATAAACTTAAAGAAATATGGGAAGTACCCAGAGCCGCATTTTGGAGCNGTTGTGGCAGAAGATTTCATCCTTGATTTGATTATCAATGATAGCACTGCAGGCATGGCATTGAGAAATGCCAAAAATAAATATCTTCCAAAAGATGCCAATTCAACATTTCTCTGGACGCCTCCTTTAATATATACAGGATTACCAATGATTGATGAAATGCTGTACGAATCAATCTGTCCAAGATTTGAATATGGAAAATATCTAGATAAAAAATATCACTGCCTGCACGAATTCAATTTATATGGTGATCCAGCTTTCAACCCATGGAATCCATGAAATACCCATATGAAGAATTTAAGGAAGAAGCTGTTGCAGGGTTAGCAGAGGCTATCAAAAAATTATATGGAATAGAGGCAGAGATAAAAATTGAAAAGCCAAAGGAAATAGCAGATTTAGCTTATCCATGTTTCCCTCTCTCCAAAATTTTGAAGAAAAGCCCGAAGGAGATAGCAGAGGAGATAGTGGGAGAAATAAGGCAGCAGGAATGGATTGATAGGATTGAGGCAGTGAATGGCTATGTTAATTTTTTCATCAATGTTAAAAAACTAGCAAAAAGATTGCTTGAAAAAATAGAGGAAATGGGGGATGATTTCGGTAAATTGCCAAGGAAAAATTTAAAGGTTATTGTAGAACACACATCTGCAAATCCCAATGGGCCCTTGCACGTTGGAAGAGCAAGAAATCCAATTATTGGTGATACAATTGCAAGGTTGCTTAAATTTGGCGGTTATGACGTTGTTACACAATATTATGTTGATGATATGGGAAAACAGGTGGCAACACTATTCTGGGGGGTAAAAAATTTGAAGATAGAAGTCGAGCATGAAAAAGCAGATCATAGATATGTTGTATTTTATCAGAGAGCTTCGCAATTAATGGAAGAAGACGAAAATGTGAAGAACGAAATAGAAGAAATAATAAAAAAGTGCGAGAGAGGAGATAAAAAAACGCTGCAGGAATTGAAGGAGATATATGAGAAAGTTCTGGATGGAATTATTGAAAGCCTTGGAAATTTGAATATAGAGATAGATGAATTTGTTGAAGAGTCAAGATTTGTTCTTGATGGAAGTGTTGAAAAGGTTGTAAAAGAGTTAGAAAAACTACCTTATGTAAACAGAGAAGGAAATGCCTTATATATTGATTTGGAGCCGTTTGGAGTGCATGGAAGAGATAAAAAATTTTACTTGACAAGGAGCGATGGCACATCCCTATATGCAACAAGAGATATTGCATATCACATATGGAAAGGGGAAAGAGCCGATATGATGATAAATGTTCTGGGAGAAGATCACAAATTGGAGGCAAAATTTGTTGAAATTGCATTAAAGTTGCTGAATAAAAAAGTGCCAGAAGTAATATTCTATTCATTTGTNTCTTTGCCAGAAGGAAAAATGTCAACAAGGAAGGGCAGAGTTGTTTATCTGGACGATTTAATAGAAGAGGCAATAGAAAGGGCGAGAAAGGAAGTGATAAAAAGAAGGGGCAAGGATGAAAAACTGGAGTATATAGCGAAAAGTGTTGCAGCAGGAGCGATAAGGTATAATATAATAAAAGTGAGGGCAGAGAAACCCATTGTTTTTAAATGGGAGGAGGCATTAAATTTTGAGGGACAATCTGCTCCATTCATTCAATATGCCCATGCAAGATGCTGCTCAATTTTGAGGAAAGCAGGATATGAAGGAGAAGCAAAGCCAAATTATGAACATGAAAGTGAGATAAAATTGATAAAAATGCTTGCTCTGTTCCCAGAGATAATAAAAGAGTGTGTAGATAGCAGAAACCCTTCAATGTTGGCTGAATATGCTTATGATGTATCCTCATCTTTTAATGCATTTTACAGAGACTGTAGAGTTATTGGAAGCGAAAAAGAGAAAGAAAGACTTGCTTTAGTTAATGCCACACGCCTAGTTCTTAAAAATTGCCTCAATATTTTGGGCATAGAAGCACTAGAAGAAATGTGAANACGAAAAGTGAATGATTTTCTCATGAAAGTATGAATGTGACNTAATTCATTCAAATAATGTAAAATTTTTTTATTTGTTAGATATATCCTTGTGCTCTATATTATCATCGTCACTCCAGTATGCAATTTGAAATGCAGATATTGTGGTGGCAACTTACAGGGAATGCCAGATGAAATTGTTTATGATTTAGATGAACTTGCAGATTTTATTGNAAAAGATAGAGAAGCAATAGTAGCATTTTATGGAGGAGAACCAACATTAAAACCAGATTTGATTAAAAGAATGATTGACATGCTGCCAGCAAAAAAATTTGTTTTGCAGACAAATGGCTTTTTCATTGAAAAGTTAGGCAGCTATATTCATAAGCTTGACAGCATACTTCTTTCTATAGATGGAAGAAAAGAGATTACAGATTTCTATCGCTGCCCCGGCTGCTATGATAAAGTCATAAATGCTTTGCTATTTCTTAGGAAAAATGACTACAAAGGAGAGATAATTGCAAGGATGGCAGCATCGTATAAAACAGATATATACGAAGATGTTATGCATCTCTTGCAATATTTTCCTTACGTGCATTGGCAGCTTGATGTTGTGTGGAGTAATTTATGGCATCTGGAACAATTCAAAGAATGGGTGGAAGAGAATTATAAACCAGGAATAAAAAAACTGGTGGAACTATGGATAAAAAATATTGAAAATGGTAGAATTCTGGGCATTGTTCCTTTCCTAGGTATAATGTCTCGCATTTTACATGGTGGCAAAGATTTGCCATGCCAAGCAGGCAGAGAAGCTATTGCAATTGCAACTGATGGAAGGATAATGGCATGTCCCATTGCTCCAGATTTTGAATGGAATATTTTAGGCGACTTCAAGAAATACAAAAAAATTGAAATTGGTGAGCCATGCAAAAGCTGCAACGTCCATAACATATGTGGAGGAAGGTGTCTGTTTGCATATAAAGAGAGGCTGTGGGGAGAAGAAGGATTTAATGAAATTTGCAATGTAACAAAATTTCTCATAGAAGAACTTAGAAAATATAAAGAAAAATGCATGAAATTAAAAGAAAAAATCAGGTATCCTTCATATAATAATACAACAGAGATAATACCATGACTTATGTAAGCTTTTTATAATGCCAATCTATAAAATTGATGAATGGAAATCTTTATTATGATATTTTATGGGAAAGAGATTATGAAAAGGGATATGCAAATTGTAGAGTTGCGATAGATTCTGAGGATAATATAGTGGTGTGTGGCATCGATAAGGATTATAAAGGAATGGTTTTGAAGTATGATAAAGATGGAAATTTATTATGGGCTGACCATGCTTTGCCAGAAATTTATAAAAGAAGGGTTTTAAATTTTGCAGAATTGCCAACAAAGAATCTTGAAGAGAGGTTTGGAGGATTTTTGGATATTGCAATTGATGGAGGAAATAATATAGCTGTTGTTGGCTCATTTTATGATGAAAAGGGGGAAAAATGTATCGTTTATGTTAAAAAATATGATGCATCAGGGAAAAAAATCTGGGATAAAACATTTTCACTTTTTGATTATAATCAATCCACAGGCATAGGCATTGATTCAAGTGGAAATATTTTTATAGTCGGATATGGAGGAAGTACAAAACCACCTAGGCTTAGAGGATTTATTGCAAAATTTTCTTCAGATGGAAAAGTGTTATGGTGGAAAAAAGTAAGAAAGTTCGGAAAAATTTTTACAGGGTATACTAGTTTGGTTACAGATCAAAATTTTATTTATGCCGCTGGAATGGCAGTTGGAATGAGGAAATATGATTTGCTCTTAACAAAATTTAGAGAAAGATGGAAAATTAGAGATAAAATAATAAATAGAATGGTTCTCCCGGGAAAGATTATAATGGATAAGGAAGAAAATCTAATTGTTGTTGGACAGGAAGAAAACGGGGGATATAAACATTATATCTCAAAAATCAGCACACAACTTAAAATTTTATGGGAAAACAAAGATATGGATGGAGGGCTGTATGATGCAGCCTTATTTGGAGATAAAATCGCTGTCACTGGAAAAATAACGGAAACTAAATACTATGCCGGGATTTTTGACAGCGAAGGGAAAAAATTATTCGATATGTTCTTAGGAAATCTCATCAGTAATGGAAAAGATATAAATGACTGGATGCGTGGAATTGCTGTTGATAGCGCAAGAAATTTAATCATTGTTGGAGCTGCACCTGTGGCAAAAACAATGAAAGTAAGTATTAAAGAAAAGATTGAGGAGGAGCATCCACAGCCAACCGAAGAAAAAGAGCCTGAAGATAAAAAAACATTCATAGAAATTGTGCTTGAATTTTTCAAGAAACTATTTGGCACATAAAATTTTAAATCCCCTTGCCATTATACTGACATGAAAAGCTTGGCGGTATTTATTGCAATGGCGTTTTTATTTAGCGGGATTATAGCAGGCATGGATGTCCAAGAGATGAGTGATTTTGGGAGTAGCAACGTAAACAATGCAACATATGAAGAAAATTACGACTTGCTCATAATATGTCCACAACAATTTTACGATCCTCTCATACCTTTTCAGTGGCATAAGGAGCAATATGGAATAAAAACAATAATAGTTACATTAGATGAAATCTACGGGAGTAAATATTTCCCATGCCAGGGAAGAGATGATGCAGAGAAAGTGAAGTATTTCATAAAAGATGCCTATGATAACTGGCATATTAAGTATGTTCTGCTTGTAGGTGGAAGAAAACCTGGCTTGAAAGAAAACTGGTGGATGCCTGTAAGATATGTACATCTGGATGACAAAAGCAACTGGGAAACTAGATACTTAAGCGACTTATATTTTGCAGATATATATGATGCCAATGGCAATTTCTCCTCCTGGGACAATAACGGCAACGGAATATATGGCGAGTGGAAAGGCAACAAAGCTGAAGATGCTCCAATTGATCTATTTCCGGATGTTTATGTAGGCAGATGGGCAGCTCGCAATGCATTTGAAGTGGAAATAATGGTTTCAAAAACAATAGAATATGAAACTACTGCTTATGGAGCAGAATGGTTCAAAAGATTTGTCTGTATAGCTGGAGACACTTATCCAGAAGTATTAAACTCAAGCTGGAAAGGATATGAAGGCGAAGAAGGAACACAACGCGCTATTGATTGGATGCCTGGATTCGAACCAATAAAGCTTTGGACCTCTCTTGGTACATTCACTGGACCAGAAGATGTGATAAATGCTATAAGCCAGGGATGCGGCTTTGTTTTCTTCGATGGTCATGGCTCACCAATGAGTTGGGCAACACATGCTCCAAACAGCACAGAATGGGTAGATGGCTTGACTGTATGGCAGATACCCAAACTAAAGAATGATGGAATGTATCCGGTATGCGTAGTTGGCGGATGTCACAACAGCCAGTTCAACATTTCTGTATTTAATATCTTGAAAATTTATGAGGGAATTGATGAATGGATTGGATATATCTGGAAGGGGGAGACGGCTCCTGCATGCTGGAGCTGGTGGATGACAAAGAAATTAGACGGGGGAAGTATTGCAACACTTGGATATTCTGGGTTGGGATATACAAAGGAGGATAAAGGTTTCACTGGTGAAGCCTCAGAATGGCTTGATACCCATTTCTTCTGGGAATACGGAATGAATGGGACTGACATACTTGGAGAGATATGGGGCAAGGTAATAGCTGGCTATCTCAGAACATATCCAATTGACTGGAATAGCCCTGCAGGAAGTTATACATGCCTTGATGCAAAAACAGCCCAGGAATGGATTCTGCTTGGCGATCCAAGCCTGAAAATAGGAGGATATCCAAGTTAGCAAACTTTATCTTCTCTTCTTTTTTTCTTTTCATGCTTTATAAGGATGTTATAAATTTAGAGACGAAAGGAGAAATGGATATTGTTGATATAACATATGAAGTACAGAAGATCGTGGAAGAGAGTGGCATCAAAAACGGCATAGCATGTATTTTCTGTCCTGGCTCAACAGGGGCAATAACTACAATAGAATATGAAGATGGCTTGCTTTACGATTTACCAAATGCTTTAGAAAAAATAGCACCCAAAAATGCATACTACAAGCATGAAGAAAGATGGCATGATGGCAATGGCCATAGTCATGTAAGGGCAAGCATTATAGGTCCAAGCCTGACTGTGCCAGTAGAAAATGGTCGCCTTATACTTGGAACATGGCAGCAGATTGTTTTTGTGGAATGCGATATAAGGCCAAGGAGCAGAAAAATCATTGTTCATATTGTGGGATAAAATTGACTAAATAGCCATACCCTATTCTTTCTATACTTTTAATCTCAAATTTTATTATTTCTTCCTCTTTTTTTGCGCCTTCTCCTCCTGCTATGTTTGGTGCATCGCCACCTATTATTATTGGGGCAAAGAAAACAAACATCTCATCCACAAGTTTATTTTTCAAAAATTCCCATATAACAGTTGAGCCCCCCTCGACGAGAAGCTTTCTTATTCCTCTATCATATAAAATTTCCATTAATTTTATTAAATCAACTTTGGCATCTCCACATTTTATTACTTCCACATGTTCTTTCTTAAATTCTTTGCAAGTTGTGACTATAATTGTTTTGGCATTTGGCTTCATCACTTCTGCATTTTCTGGCGTGCGAAACTTGCTGTCTAATACTATCCTCACTGGCTGCTTTGCCTTGCCAACATATTTTTCCTTCACTGTTAGCTTAGGATCGTCAGCAAGAATAGTTTCTATTCCAACTAAAATACCATCGCATTCGTTCCTTAGCTTATGGACTCTTGCCATATCCTCCTCGTCTGATATTTTCAGTGGCTTTTTTCCAACTAATGCAATCTTGCCATCTATTGAGGAAGCACAATTTACTATAACATAAGGCTTTTTCATTTTACCATTGCTTCAGCCATATCTTTCAGAACTTTTTCTTTATCCTTTGCTTTTACTACTCCACTTGCCACCAATATGCCTTCTGTACCCAGCTCAATTGCTTTAGCAACATCTCTGCCATCTTTTATTCCAGCGCCACACAACACCTTCACATTTTCATCTATTTNCTTAACTGCATCAACTGCATTTTTCACAACGCTTGGCTTTGCTTTTGTTACAGATATATCTCCTCCTATTAACTCTGGTGGTTCAATGGCAACATAATCTGGTGTAAAACAGGCGATGGCTTTCGTTATCGTCACATTGCTTGCACATGCTATTATTTTTAAATTCAGCTTTTTCGCGATTTCTATTGCTCGGGCAATATCCTCTATCTTCATTCTNTGCTCAGAGTGATTTATTAGTGTACCAGCTGCTCCCGCTTCTTTAATTGCGTGGGGTAAAATCCAGCCTGTATTGCTTCCATATTCGATGGCATCTATATGCTGGGAGAAAACATCTATTTCTGCTTCATTTGCCACCTTATAAACATCACAGGGCTGCACCGCTATAGCCATCTCCACGCCATATTCTCTGCCAACTTTTTCCATGATTTTGGCAAGCTCGNTAGCTCTACTTCCAACGCCTTCTGCATATGCTTTTGTATTGACAACAATAATACCCATGATTTGAAAATGCTTGCACATTAAATTATTTTTGTAATTTAATGACAAAAAATGAAAAAGAGAATATAATGACTAAATTTTTCATTCATGTTTTTTACACTAGAATGGTTTGGTTGCAAAAAGCCAGTGATGTACCCCATTCTTTCTATTTCTATTCCTTTACTTTTGCCTCATATACTCCAGCAGTTTTTCATAATTTTGTGGATGTTGCCCAAAATATTGCCTTACTGGAGATAAAATTTTATCAATGTATTCAGCTACAGCGTTTTTTAAATCAAGAGGATGTAATTCCTTTTTAACATAACTTTCTTCCAATTCTTCATATGATTTGAAAATTTTTGCTTCAGCATCTTTTCTTTTTACTTCCATTTCATCAAAATGAATGAAAATTATATGCCGGGCTATTTCCATTATCGGATTTCCCTCTGCAATTCCCTCTGGACAGTAAGCTTTTCTTATCTTTTTCTGTATTGCATCATAATCATCATGAATGAAAATGGCACTGCTGGGCTTGCTCTTCGACATTTTCGCATCCATTCTTTCCTTTGCCTGCAGGCTTGAAATGATGTGCGTGTGTAAAGCGACAGGCTTTTTCATACCCAATTTTTTACACACATCTCTGGCTAACATATGAGCATGCCTTTGATCCATACCACCTAAAGCAACATCAACATCCAGATAAAAAATATCTGCTACTTGCATTAAGGGGTAAAAAAATTTGGAAATGTCCTTTTCTGCCTCTTCCGCCTTCCTACCCATGATATCCATTGCTCTTCTTGCTCTTGCCAAAGAAGTTTGCTTTGCAATTTTTAAAACGAGTTGCCAGTAGTCAGCGTTGTTCACCATCTCACTAGCATAAACATATTTTACACCTTCGACGCCCATAGCAGCAAATGCATCCTTTATGTATTCTCCACAAGTTCTTATTGCTTCCATATTACCATTAAGCTTGTCATTAATCCAAGCATGCCAGTCAGCAAGCAGAATCGTCATATCAAATCCTGCCTCAATCAAATCTTTCACCTTATCGGCGCACATAAGCCAGCCTAAATGAACCAAGCCAGAAGGCTCAAAGCCAATATATGCCTTCTTTTCTTCTTTAGCCATTACTTCCTGCAATTCTTCGATGGTTACTACTTCTCTTAAGTTCCTTGTCACCACATCGAGCATGAAAGTTTATGATGAAAGTATATAAGAAAATTTGGATTCTATCATACTTAAAAATGGAATGAAAAAGTTTTTACACTTAATCAAAACGGATAAAATAAAATTTCATTTTACCCCTGAAACTGCCACTTTTTCATTTATTTATAAAAATTTAAAAGATAGGCAGCTTTCATACATATGCTCAGGATACATGCTGTAGGCGGCTACAATGAAGTAGGCAAGAATATGACTTGTCTTGAGATAGATGATGAAGCAATAATTCTTGACATGGGCTTATATATGGATAGATTTGTTGCAGTGCAAGAAAAAAATATTGAAATGAGCAAGGAAGTTCTGCTTACGGAAGATGCTATTCCAAATGATGAACCAATAAAAAATATAAAGAAAAAGATTAAGGCTATCATTGTCACTCATGCTCATCTTGACCATATTGGCGCCATAAGATGGATGGGACAAAGTTATAGATGCCCGATAATAGCCACACCTTATACTGCAGAGGTTATAAAAAAACATGCGAAAAATATTGAAAATCTTATAGCAGTTAATGTTAACTCTTCATATAGAGTTTCAAAAAATATTGAAGTGGAATTCATTAATGTAACTCATTCGGTGCCACAATCATCCATTCTGAATATAAAGACGAAGTATGGCAACATAGTTTATGCTTTGGATTATAAAAATGATAATCATCCAACGCTTGGAAGAAAAACCAATATCAAAAGATTGAAGAAACTTGATAACGTTCTGCTTTTAATAGCTGACTCAACAAATGCTGATGAAGAAAGAAAAACTTTTTCAGAGTACATAGCAAAGGAGATGCTTCATGATATAATAATGGGAATGGAAGTGGGCGATCATGGCTTATTTATAACGACATTCTCCTCGCACATTGCCCGTCTCAAAAGCATTCTTCATATATCCAAAATGCTTGGTAGAAAACCAGTTTTTATTGGCCGTTCATTACATGATTATATTGCTTCAGCGGAGAACTTAAAGCTAGTGAATTTTTCTAAGGATGCAGAAATAATAAAAAATGCAGGAAGAGCGGAGAAAAAGCTGCGAGCAATGAATAAAAATAAGGAGGAGTATGTTTTTATTGTCACAGGAAGCATGGGAGAAAAGAACGCTGTCCTGACAAAAATAGTCAATGATGAGCTTGAGTTAAAGATATCGCCTCATGACTTTGTCATATTCTCCTGCGAGGTAATTCCAACACCTGCCATAAAAGCAAATCGCCAAATACTGGAGCAAAAGCTTCATAGAAAAAGAGCAAGAATTTTCAAGGACATACATGTTTCCGGGCATGCTTCTCGCGAGGATTTGCGAGATTTGATAAAAATTTTATCCCCTTTCCATATTCTGCCGGCTCACGGCGATTTGGCTAAAACGGCGTCATTGGCAGCGTTAGCGGGAGAAATGGATTA
>MTNE01000087.1 GCA_002011355.1 Thermoplasmatales archaeon JdFR-43
ATTTATATTGTATATTATCGTAATTTTCAGTTACAAAAAATGACAGTATTTTAAAATTTGATTGAAAAGCTTTAAATAAAAATTTAATAATATATGTGTGACTGCCTTAATGTCCTTTTTCTTGGCCGTAGGCGTGCTAAATCTCGCTGGAGGTATATTATCTGTCACTTCATGGGTTTTTATAAAAAGGAGATATAGAAAAAAGCCTGTTTTGAAGGAAGAAAAAAGGGCTAGCATTATAATTCCTTCAAAAGGAAAGATAAACATAGAAAATTTTGAAAGGCAACAATATGAAAATTATGAAATTATAGTTGTTGTGGATACAGCCAAAGAAAAGAAAGAATTGCAGAGGAAAATTAAGAGTAGTAGAATAAAAATCGAACTCTCAAAAAAATACGAAGGATGTAGTGGTAAAAATGCTGCTCTGCTGACAGGTATAGAAAAGGCAGAAGGAGATGTTTTTGTATTTGCAGATGATGACATAAAGCCACATCCAAAATGGCTGTATTACTTGGTTGCATCTCTTGGAGATGCTGCAACAACGTACAGATGGTATTTTAAGAATCCGTTACTCTGTGTATGGAATGCTGCAATTGCCGCTGTTCTATTCTACAAAAAATTTAATTTTGCCTGGGGAGGTTCAACAGCTATAAGGAAGGATGTTTTTGAGAGGAACGGAGTAAAGGATGTATGGAAAAAAGAACTTGTGGATGACTTAACTTTGACCAAAATTTTGAAGAAGAGAGGATTTGAAATAAGATTTGTGCCACAGGCAATTGTTGAATCAGAAGAAGAAAAAGAGATTTTTAAATGGATGACTAGGCAGTTTGCATGGGTGAGGCATTATTTCCCATTTTTATGGGGTATGGCAATATTTTTTAACTTGGGAATGAGAGCCTCCAATATTGCAGGAATATTTATTTTATTTTTGAATCCAGTTGTGGGCCTGCTTTTGTTATCTTCGCTTCTATTTGATTTTATAAGAGGATGGCAGGAATATGACACCTTTGTTAAACTCATGGAATACGAAAAGGAGAAATTTATATCTCCAGTATATCATATACTTCTCAGACCCATAGCATCTTTTTTAATTTCATATAATCTTCTCTCATCCATTTTTGTAAAAGAGATTGAATGGGAAGGGAGAAATTATTTCATTCCAAAGGTCTCCCCCCAAAGAAAATTTTGAGGCAAAAAACAATCCAGAGTGGTGGAATAATAACAAGGGAAAATGCAAGAAATACATTGTAATGTATGGCAACATAATCATAAAGAACAGATGCAATCATAACATAAGTGAGGATTTCATGAATCTCTGCATAAAATAACATCTCTCCTCTTTTTTCGATATTTTCGAATACTTTGTATGCTGTGTATATAAGAAAGAGAGAAGTAACCGAAACAAGCAAGAGAGATATATATGCTGGGAAGTAATACAATACAAAAAATACAATTATGATAAAAACAATTTTTAGGCTGTAACCATATAAAATGAAGCTTTTTGGCACATAAATGCCATTATCTGCCTTAGCACCAAAAACGGCTGGAGTTGTTTTAACTTCCTGCAACAAATCATATTTCAAATCTTTTAAGTTGGCTGATATGCCAACATTGAAAGCATATTTGAGGAGGGGCAAAAAAGAAATAAGTATGCAAGGTAAGCTTATCTCTGTTTTATATGAAAATGCTCCTGCAAAGAAAATCATCATAGCCGCCAATCCTAGAAAATATTCCATCCATGCAAATCTCTTGCTCAACTTGTTGTATAATGTATAAAAAAGATAGTAAAGCATTAAGAAAAGAAAAGATAAATGTGAAAAGAAAACTAATGTTATCAGAACAGAGGCAATAAAAAGAAGAGCCATAAATGCTATTGCTTCCTCCTTTGAAATCAACCCACTTGCTAAAGGACGATCGGCAACATAGCCTGATTTTTTATCTATTTCTATATCAAAGTAATCGTTCTGCACGAATCCAAAAATGTTAGCACATATTCCTACAATGAGTAGAAGACCAAGGCCACTAAAAATCCCATTTGATATGGCTCCAAGAATGGGCATCATGACAATGAAGATACCATATAAACGCATTAATTGAAGATAGCCCCTCAGCTTATCCATGAAGTGTAATAAAATAGCGATTTAAATGAATGATGTTAAGTAATTCTGCAAATAGAAAAGGAATTATCTAATCGTCATAAATGATTTATCCGATGAGGGGCTTGAAAGTAACAGCAAATATCTTCCATTCATTAATTTTCATGTTTAATTTAGCCCAGTAAATTTTATATGTAAACCCGATTTAAGCACAGATGAAGGAGGTTAACATTGAAGGAAGTAAATTGCATATATTGCCAGTAATACANGGACTCGTTGGAGAAGAAAAGAAAGTAGAGAAGGCTTTTGAAAAATTTAAGCCAGATTGCATAGCAATAGGTGTATCGCCAGAGGATATAGAAATTATGAGGAAGATAAAAAAAATAAAAGCTGATGAAGTGGAAATGAGTCTCCAGCATCAGTATTATTTAATGCATCTCTCAAAATATGGAAAAATTTCTCTTCCTCCTCCTGATTTAAAGACAGCTCGCGAGATCGCAGATAAACATAAAATACCACTCAAGGCAATAGATATCAACGACAATGAATATGCCGATTTACTGGTGGAAAATGTTTCAATATTTTCTCTTATAAGGTATTCAAGAAAGATAAAAAAGCTCGGAAGAAAACAATTCAAAGCAAAGGATGCGAAGGAATTCGTTTATGAATGGGAGAAAGAAATAAGTTCAATAAAATCTTTTAAAAAGATAGAAGAGATAAGAGAGGAAAGGATGGTTGAAAATCTCATCAGGCTGTGTAAAGAATATAAAAAAATTCTCACAATAGTTCCCATGGAGAAATATAAAAATATTCTCTTAAAGCTAGAAAGATATAAAAAATAGGCACATATTACAGCCCATGAAGAAAAAAGTAGTAATAATGGGGGCGGCTGGCAGGGATTTTCACAATTTTAATGTTGTTTATAGAGACAATGAAGATTATGAGGTGGTTGCTTTCACAGCAACGCAAATCCCAAATATAGCTGGCAGGAAATACCCAGCGGAGCTCGCTGGCAGGTTATATCCGGATGGAATACCTATTTATGATGAGAAGGATTTGCCAGATATTGTTAAAAAATATGATGTTGATGAGGTTGTTTTTTCATATAGTGACGTTTCATACAATTATGTCATGGGCAAGTCAGCAATAGCAAATGTTGCAGGAGCTGACTTTAAGTTATTGAGCCCAAATCATACAATGCTTAAGTCGAATAAGCCAGTTATTGCAGTTTGTGCAGTTCGTACAGGCTGCGGAAAATCACAATTTTCTAGAAAAATATTTGAAATTTTGGCAAAAAAACGCAAAGTTGTTGCCATCCGTCACCCAATGCCCTATGGTGATTTGGCGAAGCAAAAATGCCAGAGGTTTGCTAGTTATGAAGATTTAGATAAATACGAATGCACAATTGAAGAGCGCGAGGAATATGAGCCGTATATTGAGATGGGAGGCATTGTATATGCTGGCGTTGATTATGGAGAAATTTTAAGAAATGCTGAAAAGGAAGCGGATGTTATAATATGGGATGGAGGTAACAACGATTATCCTTTCTACAAGCCAGATTTGCATATTACTATAGCTGATCCTCATCGCGCTGGGCACGAGCTCCTGTATTATCCAGGAGAAATTAACCTTAGAATGGCAGACATTGTTATAATAAATAAAGTTGATACCGCCAAGGAGGAGAATATAAAGAAAGTTGAAGAAAATATTAAAAAGGTAAATCCAAGAGCCAGAATAATGAAAGCATCTTCCCCTATAGAAGTTGAGGGAGATATTAAAGGCAAGAGAGTACTTGTTGTCGAAGATGGGCCAACTCTAACACATGGCGAGATGCCTTATGGTGCGGGAACAATAGCAGCCCAGCAGAATGGTGCGGAGATAATTGATGCAAGAAAATATGCAGTTGGTTCAATAAAAGCTACATTTGAGAAGTATCCACATTTGCATAAAATATTACCAGCAATGGGCTATGGAAATAAGCAAATAAAGGAACTTGAGGAAACAATAAATGCTGCAGATTGCGATGTTGTACTTGCAGCTACACCAATAAATCTGGCTAGGCTCATCAATGTAAATAAACCAGTGATAAGAGTAAGATACGGGGTAGGAAAAGAAATGGAAAAAGAGCTGGAAAAAGTACTGGAAGATTTCTTAAAAGACCGTAATCTTTCCAGCTAGTATCTCATCCTTTATCTCTGCTATTTTTTCCAGTCTCTGCTTCACAATTTCTTCCACACCTGAATCAATATTACCGCCTACAACGCTTATTCCGACAACAAGTGGATCTGTCACGGGCTTGCCGATTTGGGAAAGCATTTTCACATAAGCTTCTTCCACGTCATAGTTCTTGACAATATCCTGTGCTATTCTGGTTGCAGTGATGTTATAAAGTTTGCCAACATGAGTTACAGGGTTTTTGCCAGCAGCTGCTTCCATTGAGGCAGGGCGATTTGGCGTAATCAACCCATTAATTCTATTTCCCCTGCCGACGGAGCCATCATCACCATTTTCCATTGATAAACCAGTGACAGTTAAATAAAAGACCCCCTTTTCATAGTCATCGGCNGTATTTATCGCCAGACTGACATCCTTTTCAGTAAATTTTTTGGCAAAATCGAGCAATTCCTCTGCAATTTCCTCTTTAACGCTAATATAATGATCAGCATCAGGGATATGTTTATCAACCATTGCAATTGCAACTGTAATGTTTATTTTGTTTTCTACTCTTGAACTCATTACTTTAACATCCTCGCCAATCTCCGGATAATTGCTGCGTAGATTGATATTTATATATCTTTCCATCTGCAAAGTCAATTTTTCGGTTTCACTCAGAGGAGCATATCCCACACCTACAGAAGTATCATTTGCCAGTCTGCGGCGGGGATCGTACACGCTTTTCAAGTCCTGGCTTCCTTCCCATATCTTACAATCTATTATGACATCTGTATCTGCACTGAGATTACGGAAATTCTTTTCCAGATATTCATGAGCTGCTCTTACTGCTATAGCCCTTATTGGCAGCCTTTTGTTTCCAAATAAAGCTGTTGCTCTCCCCACGAGCAGAATATATGCTGGCTCAATTATAACGCCGCCTCCAAAGGANGGCTGTGATTGCCCGCCAACTATCTGACATTCATCTGTATTGTGATGTAGGATATAGCCGAAGTGCTGTAAATANTCCTTACATAATGCTCTTGAAACAGTTTCAGCCAGTCCATCTGCAACAGAATCTGGGTGGCCAACACCTTTTCTTTCGACAATTTCCACTCTCTGTTTTTCCACTGGCACTCTATCTAAACTTTCGACTGTTATTTTCATAAAATGTGCATTCGTAAGCTATACTTATATTTTTGCCACTTTTCCAACTTAATCAGCTTGTAAGAAAAATAATCAATGATGCCACAAGAAGTCCAGCAATCCCNGTCATTTGCCAGGTAGGATAGTTGAGCAGTTCTCTAATCCTTGAAATTTTCTCAACAATTTCTATTTCTTCTATCGATATTTTGATAAGTTTCCATATACCCTTTAATGGAAAAGAATACGCAAAAATCAGTATCACACAGGTTGTAAAGGCTAAAGCTTCTTTCCCGTTAAAGAATGTCCATATGCCAATAAATGAAACAAACAAGCCAGTGAGAGACAGCATCAATGCTAAAATAAGAGTTTCAGCAAGTCCCCATCTTACAGCTGGCGTAGCAAGCCCCACTTCCTTATCTTCAATATAATCTTGAGATTGATTAACTAGAGCAATTCCATAATGTGTTATGGTTAGGGCAATTATGATAAAGAAAATTGATGCAGGGGGAAAGCCTGCAATTACATAATACAAGAAGAAAAAGGGAGCAAATATTGCAGAAAATGCAAGAGTTGAATGAAGAGCACCTCTCACTTTAAAATGAAATGGTTTTATTGAATAGGATAGACCAAAGAATGTTGATATTATAACAAAGATAAAGAGCCACATATTCGAGATTTGTAATGATATATGAAAGGATAATATGAAAGAGATTGCTAAATGAATCAAAATTATTATTTTTAATGCATCTTTTCCTAATTCATTTACGGCTGATGCAACATATTTCTTAAATTTTTCATCTACTTCCACATCTTCTAAGGCATTTATTAAAAATCCGCTCCAGTAAAGAAGGAAAAACACAATTAATGCTTCCAATATTGGCAAGTTAATCAAAAACTTACCTGATAAGAGGAATGGGATAACCACACCGAGTATCTCTGCAGGTAAATATTCTATTCTGCACGCTCTTAAGTATGCCAATATTTTATTCATTGATGGTTTAGATGTCCATGAGTATTTAATGGTTCTTTAAATGAGTATTTAATAACTTTATGTTGGATTTAAGTAAAGTTTTCTTTAATTTTTTTAAATTTTTTTGATGATTGAAATAAAAGATGCAGATTCAACATCTTTTAACAAGCCACTCATATATTGCAGGATATACTTCCTCCTTTGCTTTCTTTCCTAGATTCAAATCAATATGGCCGTAGTTGGCAGAATAACCATTTTCTACTGAAAATTCAATATATTTTTTATCTTTGCTGCTGACATTTTCAAACGCATATTTTATTTCTTCAGGTGGTGCAGTTTTGTCGCCGCCCCCTGCTATGGCAAGAAGAGGGGGTGTGAACTTTCGCAGGTTNTGCTTATAGCTGTAAGGAGCGAAATAGCGANGCATGAATGGGATGCGATAGAATATATCATAAAGCCATGGATTTTTTGGGTACTGACAAAAGTCGCGGTATTTTATGAATATGGCGAAATGGGAGAAAACCCTTGATGCAATAGTATTATCCAGACTTTTTTCAAAATATTCTCGAAGTATCTGTTTATATATGTTTTTTTCATTAGCCATCAGATGTTTCAGCCTATCGAGCACTCCAACCCTTTCTATTACTTTTACCCATCTTACAGGAATTGATATTCTTCTTGGATAGAGATGTTTTGCCACTGATCTGAAAAAAGAAGGCCATTCTTTACTGGCCACGTATTCAAAGGCTACTGGTGAGCCCATGGTAACAACACCTTTTAAGTAGCGTTTTCCCTCTCCTTCGCCATAAGCATAGGCAATCATTCCTCCCATACTTTTGCCTACCCAGAAAATTTTTGGATGGCGTTTTTTCTCCATATAATATGTACGACGAACGAGATCAATTATAGACGGCATGTCTTTGTTTATGTAGTCATCGACACACCAGTTATATTTTTCAGGATGCCTGAAAGGACTGAATGTCTGACTCCCATTTCTGCCTCTTAACTCAGCCACCCATACATCGAATTTTACTCCGCCATCTCCTCCTTCATAAAGGTATGCTGCCAGACTATACCTCTCCCATTTTTTACTTCCTTTTCTACCAAAATCCATACAGGAAGCATTGCCTCCCAGCCCATGGCATAAAATTACAGGGTATTTTGCAACCTTACCAGATGGCTTATATCTTTTTATAGCAAGTTTCCATTTGTCAGGCGTAGAAGCATATAAACATTTTTAATCATGATGAGAAATGTTGCTTTATTCTTATATTTTTAGAAAATTTCTGTTTGGAAATAGAATGAATGAATTGATGAAGCATCCTAGAAACACCATGCTACAACAGCATAGTCATTCCATTTTCATCCATATACCTTAACCAAAAACTTTGCTATTTCCCCCGCTATTTCTTCCCAGTCATCAAAAATCCAGTGACAGCCATCTTTGACAACAAATTCAGCATTGTATTTTCTGGCTATTTTTTCTACCATGTTTGGAGGAGAAGCTCTATCATCTTTTGTTGCTATGAAGAGCAGTGGACACCTTATCTTTTTCTCATCTACCGCAATTTTTCCTGTTGCAAGTTCATAGACCACTCTTGCCCCCTCTGCTTCTACCTTATCCCAAATTTTCTCTATTTTTTCTTTATCGACGCAGTTGGCAAGAAAACTCTGCACAAGCTTTAAATCTGGCTTAACCGGCTTATTCATGATTATTCTGGGCAAAAATTTCAGCGAATGAAGCTTCATAGCAAGATTGCTGTATTTTATCCCTTTAGGAGGAGCAGAACATATGGCAACACCTCCTTTAATTTTCTTTTGCTCTGCCACTTTCTGCACTATAAGTCCACCCATGGAATGCCCAATAAGCACATCATCTTTTCCAGCCATAGAAGCAACCTTATCAACATAGTCCATGAAGCATACATGCCTCAAATCAAATCCTTCTTTCAAGTCCACTGCCTTGCATTCATAATTTCTCGCCTTAAAATATTCAATAAAATTTTTCCATGCTTGACTGCCACACCACATTCCATGAATGAATATGAGCATGATAATAAATGTCAAGAGAAATAAAAGGGTAACTGTTAAAAATTCTTTCATTTCTCCTCCCATCTCCTAGGCAAATAATTGGAGCTTAGGATGCCATTGTTGCTACTCTGCCTTCACTCCATTCAATCATTTTTTCAATAAAGACAGCCATAATTATAACAAAGATGATAGTTAAAGACAGCCGTAATAACATGAATTGTGGCCCAAGAAATTGAAGTTCCACCATCTCCTGTGGTATTTTTATACATGCCCAAGCAGATAAGAAAACGATAATGTTAGATATTTTAGCGCCTTTTTTAAGTAAGGCAGCAGCCATCGGAAAGGCAATATATAATGGGCCAGTAGGCAATGCACCAAGAACTATAGCAAGGACAATACCTCTTATTCCAGATGCTTTTCCAAGATATTTTACAACTGTTTCTTTTGATACCCATACTGCAAAAAGACCTAATAATATCATTACGGCAGGAAGAATTAACACCATTTCCATGAGATAATCCCACAATGTATTGATTACTGGCTCCTTTCTATCTGGAAAAATTGATAGAAGAACTATGACGATTATCAAAATCACTCCTAACAAGATCCAATCACGTATCATTCCTCTTTTTTGTTTTTCTTTTAAGTTCTTCTTCATAGGATNACCCCCATAATCAAGGCAATGATAATCGCAATAACAAAGCTTATTCCGTTTCGGAGAATTGCCATCTTCTTTCCGAGCTCTTTTATTTCTAGAGGTAGTGTGATTGTCCCAATCATTGTTAATGTGGTGATAAAGGCTGCAACAGCACTAACTGATGCTCCTTCCTCCAAAAGAGAAGCAGCTAACGGGAATGATAACAAAGCCGGAATATGTAACACTGCGCCCACTGCTCCNACAAGTAATATGCCTGTTATTCCAGATTGTTCGCCTACAAATCTTGATATTTGATCGGGTGGCACAAATCCAAGAAGTAAACCAATGATGATTATAATTACGAAAACCATAGGAAGCATTCTAATGAAAGATTTTCCAGCTATTTTAAGCGATTTTATTGCTTTATCCTTGTCTTTAGCAAATGCTATCAAAAGACCAGCGACAGCTATAATATTAATAATGACTGCAGTAACATTCATTTAATCATTTGCCTCCTTGTTTCTAACAAATCGATTACAATTTTCTTCGTTTTTAATTTCCATACTTTTTCTGGCGCCCCGCCCCCTTCTTCTATATACTCGGCAACTTCTATAATACCTGCATTTTTAAGTTCAGAAAGATGATAATATAATCCTGATTTCGTTAATTTTTCACCAGTTTTAATTAGATAGTCATAAATCTCTTTTGTACTCTTTTTTCCTTCTCCAATGCATTCAATTATTAACCATCGAGTTGGAAAACGAAGAGCTCTAACAAAATTACGGAGGCGAAGCCACTTCGGAGGCACATTGTCTGGCGGTTTGCAAGGGATGTTGTCACACATGAAAATCACCATAATGTTATAGTAATAGACTGTAATATCATAGTGATATATAAAAATTTTGGATTTAAAAAAACAGATAACATAGAGTAGGACAAAAAAGAATACATGCAGGTAAAATCGTGGAAAACCAAAGCTTTGCAAGAATTATATACGCATATCCAATAACTTTTTCATGTTCATTATAGATGTAAATGATTGCAAGGAAACCATTGCAGGGGATAATTCCATTCTTAGGGAGATATTCAGCCCTCTGAAAGACAATATTGATGTAGGATATAGCCTAGCTTTTGCAAGAGTTAAACCGGGCGAGATTACTCGCAAGCATAAGCTGAAAACATCATCTGAAGTGTATGTTATTTTGCGTGGAAAAGGAATCATGCATATAGATGATGAAACGGCAGAAGTTAAAGAAGGGCATATAATTTATATTCCGCCTGGTGCAACACAGAGAATAAAAAACACTGGCAATGAAGATTTAGTATTTCTTTGTATCGTTGATCCGCCATGGAGAAAGGAAGACGAAGAGATTCTTGAGTAATGTTCGTTACCTCAACTCATGAAATACTAGGCCAGTGAGCAACTTTGGATCAAACCAGGTTGACTTTGGAGGCATGTTTTTGTTGGCATCTGCTACAGCTTCAAGTTCTTCAATGCTTGTTGGATGCAAATAAAAGACGGCTGCATTTCCTTTTTCATCGACAAGCTTTTCATATTCTTCTCTGCTTACATTACCTCCTACAAAGAAAATGTTTGGATCTTTCCTCACATCCTTTATGCCCAGAATAGGCTCAAGCACTTTGTTTTGCAGAATGCTCACATCTAAGCTTTCTACTATGCCATCTGGAATTTCTTTCGGTAAAAGNCTCCACCACTTGCTTTTATAATACATCTGTATTTCATGCTTCTTCGGCTCTTCAATGCTTTCCATTTCCTCAACCTCAAATTCTTTTTTCAATTCATCAATAAAATCCTCTCTTTCTATTTTCCTTATTACTCTGTTATAAGGCATAATACGAACTTCGTCATCACTTGCTGCAAAAATCATAACATATTTTGCTTCTCCGTTGCCATACTTTTTCCAGTAGTGCCATGCTGCAGCGATGCGATGATGGCCATCGGCAATGTAAAGATTGACTGGTTTGAAAACTTCTTTTATTTTTTGGATTATNGCATNATCNCTTATTTTCCATAGCCTGTGGCGATAGCCATATTTTTGGAAATCAACTATAGGCTGCTCTTTTGCTACTTCATTCATTATCGCTTTTATATTCTCATTTCTCCTGAAAATNGTCCATACCAAGCCAGTGTTGGCTTTTGTAGCTTCAATGTGCCTTATTCTGTCCTGCAAAGGCTTTTCTCTCGTTTCTTCATGTTTTTTTATCCTGCCTTCCTCATAATCCTGTAAAGAGACGCATAAAATGAAGCCGCGCTGCCTGAATTCTTCATTTCCCTCTTCATATAAATAAATGGAAGGTTCATCTTTTATCATTTTATGCCTGAACTTTTCAAAGGCAGCCTTTGCCTTCATATATTTATCTCCATTTTCCTCCGGCAAAATTATGTGAATAACAGAATCTGGATTTTTTCTCAGTTCTTCCGCTTCCTCCTCACTTATAACATCATAAGGTTTTGTGCAAAATGTCGCCGGATTAGGGTNACGTAATCCTTCAAATTCCTTTACCTCCACCATAAAATGGCATGGAAATGGCGTATAAAAAAATAGTGATTGAAGGCATGTTAAACGAATGAATNNTATGNTGTTGCAATATTTTTGTTCAAATTGAAAAAATTAGCTTCATCATTTTCATTCTAAATTGGAAATTGCTTCAGCTGACAGAGCATGAAGAATAAGTGCAACAAGCTCTCAATCATTTATTTGCTTTCCAGTGCTAAAAAAATTTTTATAGGCGGCAGAGATAAGGAAAAAGGAGGTGTTAAAATAGAAGAACTACTGTTGTTTTCATCGATA
>MTNE01000181.1 GCA_002011355.1 Thermoplasmatales archaeon JdFR-43
GGGGATCGAAAGGAATAGTAATATTATCGGAAAAATAATTATATCCAAACTATTTTCTTCCATGGAAAAGCTTTCCAGAGATATCTTCCTGTTAGGCATCATAAGCTTTTTTGCTGATGCGAGCAGCGAAATCATCATGCCCATTTTACCATTTTTCATTGCCGCCATCGGAGGCGGAGGGGTGGCACTAGGTATAATAGCTGGGTTAGGTGATGGAATAGCGAGCATATCAAAAATTTTTTCAGGCAGTTTATCTGATAAGGTTGGCAAAAGGAAAGTTTTTATTGCTTCTGGCTACAGTTTATCTGCTGCCTCAAAATTATTTTTCCCTCTATCTACTCAGTGGTGGCATCTTGCATTCCTACGAAGTGTAGAAAGAGTTGGGAAAGGAATTAGAGGAGCTCCCAGAGATGCATTGATTGGTGACCTTTACAAAAAAAGGAGAGGAGAGGCATATGGTATCCATCGTGCTTTAGACACCGCTGGGGCAATTGTTGGAAGCTTTCTGGCCTTCCTTTTATTCTGGCTTTTCAGAGTAGATATCAAAACAATGTTGATTATCGCCGCTTTAATCGCATTCCTTGCTATCCCTCCAATAATTTTTGTAAAGGAAATTTCTATAAGAAAGAAAGAAGAAAAAGGCGAAATTTCTCCTGAATTGAAAAAATTCACAATGGTTGCTACACTATTTTCAATGGGGAATTTCAGCTATATGTTTCTGCTGTGGAGAATTGGAGGGGATTTTTCATATGAGAACATTTCTTATGCAATACTGGTATATGCCTTTTTCAATATAATATATGCCACAACTGCTCCTTATTTCGGTAAACTATCAGATAAAATCGGGAGGAAAATAGTTATTTTCTTTGGTTACATTGCTTTCACCTTTGTATGCTTTGGCTTCATCCTTTTGCCAACCTTTTCTTATATACCCTTCTATTTGCTAGTCACTCTTTTATTTATGACATATGGGTTATTCTTTGCCCTCATTGAAGGAAATCAAAAAGCTTTTGTTTCAGATCTAAGCAAATATAAAGGCACTGCTCAGGGAATTTTTCAGGCTTCTACCGGCTTGGCAGCGATTCCAGCCAATTTAATAGCTGGCATTTTGTGGGATATAATGCCAGAGTTAACATTTCTGTATGGAGCCATTNTTTCGTTGCTTGCTGCCATCTTGCTTTCTTCACTCGAGATTGAAAAAAGTTAAAAAGTATGCCGCTTTTAACCATAAGGGCGGGTCACCTAGAGGCCGGGTGGCGGACTGCAGATCCGCATACGCGGGTTCAAATTGCAACTTGTCTGGCAAGTTGCTTGAAAATCCCGCCCCGCCCTTAATTTTTAATAACAACAAAAAAGAGGAGGGGGAGGAGCGTAAGCCGCCTGTGCCCACCTTAGGGCTCTTTATATACAGGCATTCTTAAAAATAATCTTTTTTAGAGTATATAAAAGGGCAGAGGGGTTAGATTAGTTTATAAATTTTTCGGTGATTTTTGATTTATCCAAATATGAAGCCCATTCCTTCACTCGCTTTTTCTTCGTCTGCAATAAACTTTTCATTCACTTTCTCTTTTTCCTCTCCTTCAAGCAACCTTGCTTTATCCTTCAAAATTTCCTCTGCTCTCTTTATTGCTTCCTCATCACCCTCAATTTTTAAAAATACGCTATCTCCTTCTATGCCCAATGACTTTGCATCCCTTGTCCATATACTCTGCCTGCTTACTAAATCGTCCTTTTTTACTTCTTCTACAATGTCCTCATTTTCTTTTTTTATCTCAAATATTGCATATGCCATAATGGGAATATGCTTTTTACTTAAAGATATTTTCCCGCGAACTTTCAGATTCGTTAATGAAAGAATTGTCACCATAATCATTTGTTACCTCATCTTCCACCTTTCCTCCTTCTCCACCTTTTTTCCTTCCCACTGCTGCACCAATTCCTACACCAGCTACAAAACATATGCCTGCAACAATTGGCCAGTATATTTTTATGGAGTTGCCCTCCTTATTGCCAGCATTATTTCCCTCATTTATAACAACATTTTTCTCTAGTTTGCCACCTTTGTATCCTTTTGCTAGGCAAAGCATATTTGCAATCATATATGCGTACTTGTAATAAGTTAAAGCATTGACTTCGTCTTGTTCTTCAAAACTGCGTCCAAACTCGGCATAACTGACAGCTAAAATCGGTTCTATGCTCATGTTTCTTGCTTTCTCTATTGAAAAACTTGCCATCTGGCTGGTTCTGTTTATTTTGTCATATATTGCATCTTTTCCTATCCCTATCATTTCTATGGCAAGATTTGAATTTGCTATNGATTCCAGAGAATTGAAAAGGCTTGCTGCGGGGTAACTATCTTTTTGTTCATACGCTTTTTGAAGTAAATCGTTTGCTTTATTCACAAATTGCTTGGAATAGCCTGTTTCTTCAGATAAAATGTTGGCATATGAAAAAATACTTTGTGCATACTCATAATATTTTTCAGCTATTGCTTTGACCCAGCTTTCATTAATGGCATAGCTCTCGTTAAACTTTTCACCCAGATTGAGCCACCAGTAAACTGTATTGCTTCTTTCCATGGCATAGGCGAGATAATAAATGTAATCGAGATTTCTCTGGCTGCTTTTATTCACATATTCTCTTGCATCCAAAGCTCTTTGCTGGGCAGCACCTACGCACTGCAGACTTACAAGACCATTTATTTTTGCATTTGCAGCTTTCTTCATTGCATCATCAACAGCTGCAGAGACATTTTCATATATTTGTTGTATGCTTGTGCCATTGTAATACTGACATGCATATGTAACAAACAATGAGTTAATTTTTGATTGAAATGCCTTACTTATGCTGTAGTAATAGAATGCATTTTTATATGCAAGCTCAGCATCATTCAAAGCCTTTTCAGCATCATCCAAACTATTTGAAACTATGGCGCGAGGATTATAAAGCCAGTTTCCAACAGGTATATTTGAATCTTTGAACATGCTTTCAGCTTTTGAATAACTTTCATTTGCTTCCTGCAGAATTTCACTGGCGAGAGGCTGCATAATTTCTCTGTAATATTCTGCTGTTATTATCGCCTTTTCAGATTTCTCCTCTTTAAAACTGTAGTTAGTGAAGTACGCCAATGCATCATTTATATCCTCAACTTCCTTAACAATCAGGCCATATTTATTATAAAGCTCTTCAGAAACATTGATAGGCACTTTATGATATAATGTGACCCAACCAACTTTTTCCTCGACAACTTTATATTCTATATTCTGTCCTTTTGGAATCAAAAAGTATTTCATTCCTGCCTTACCAGCAGCTTCTCCCTTTTCTAGTATCCCGCCAACTGGTCCAATGCTTCCATCTGGATTTATCATTCCAGTCATTATTACGCCATCATTTACCGAAAAATCTTCCAGCAAACAGATAGCAGCTACAGTCATTGTGGCTCCTGCAGATGGTCCTCCAACAATAGGCGAATCAGATTTAACTTGGAAAAGGAAGTCATATTGACTAACATCTTTGCCAGTGAGCACCCCTGCAACATCAACAGCCAGCCTGGCGGAGCCCTGCATATCAAGTTGAGTTAAAGGAGAAGTTATGACAAAGACATTGCCAGAGCCATTCATCATTGTAACATTTATTTCAGTGAGTACCCCAAAATAGCTCCCGTTTTCACTTTGGGCTACAGCTGGCGCGTATAATGTTATGCTTCTGTAATGTACTTCTCTTTCCCATTCATGAACTGGAATGGCTGTAGCAAGAGGCAATAACAACAATACAGCAAAAACAATTAGCTTTTTCATGTAATATGGAAGTGTTACATAATTTAAACTTTATTGTGCATTTTTCGAATAATTTAGAACAACAATAAAAATGAGGAGAAAATGCCAAATTTTTATTTTACAATTTCACATTATCTTTCTTTTTTCCCCATAATGGGGACATATATGCACTATAACATAGCCAATTTCTGGTAGCCTTTTTTGCAACTCTTCAGCTATCCTTTCAGATAGCTTATCAGCCTCTTCTACACTCATTTTGCTGTCCACAGTAACATGCATATCAAGATGAATTTTATTCTCGCCAATATATGTGGCGACCATATCATGCACTCCCCTAACTTCATCAAATTTTAAGGATATTTCTTCCACTTTATGATAGAATTCATCTGGTGGAGACATACCAAGTAAAAATTTTGTATTTTGCTTTACAAGTTTAGCAGAATTATAAAAAATCATTAAAGCAATTAAGATAGAAATAACGCCATCGAATATTTTGTAACCAATGCTAACAAGTAAAATGCCTGCTATTGCTGCAACTGTTGAAAGGGAATCATTTAAGCTTTCAATAAATAGAGTTTTGTCCAGTATACCAGATTTTCTTGATAAAATGTAGGAAGCAGCTACAAGCAACGCAAGAACAGCAATTTCAATTATAACAACAAGTTGAGTGTTGAAATGTTCTTCAGCAGGCGATAAAACTCTATAAATTCCTTCTTTAAACAACTCAAATGAAATAACCGTAATAAAAGAGACGGCAGCCACAAGCGACGCCACATTTCTCGCCATTTCATGTCCAAAGGGATGGGAAGCGTCGGCTGGCTTTTTTGATATAATGCCAGAATACATGAGAAGAAAAATTATTACGATATCTGAAATGGTATGCATGGCATCGGCCAGCAATATGAGATAGCCAGAGATTAAATAACCATACAGCTTCATGAAGACGGTTATAAGGTATATCGCCAGAATCTTCCACATTTCTGGAAAAAGATTTGAGGGGGTTAATATATCTTTCGTAATTTAGCTTTTTCCAAACCATTTCATGACAGCATAATAGCGCTGCAAAATCGTTGCTATGCCAGCTACAATAAAATAAAACATAATCCATTCCATGAAATAAAAGCCATATATTTTTTCAATCATAAAAAATTGGATTATGCAAGCAATGAATAAAATTACTATCCTATCAGCTCTCCCGAGTATACCAAAATACACTCTTTTATAACCAATAGCTTGAGCTTGTGTACCCAGATAGCTCACTAGCAACATTACAGCCATGGCCGCCAAACCAATCAATTTATTAACCCATGGTGATGCAATTATTCCTCCTATAATAAAAACATCTGAAAATCTGTCTACGGCATGATCGATAAAATCTCCTTTTTTGCTTGCCTTTCCTCTCATCCTGGCTATTTTGCCATCAAGTGCATCAAAAAGCCCATTCAATAAAATGAAAAGGGAAACAGGTAGCAAAAGCCATCTTTTTTCGAATGAAAAAAATGCTGCTATACCTGCCATAACTGCAAATATTAGAGAGAGATATGTAAGAATATTTGCTTCCATATCTATTTTACTTGCTATGGGCTCTAGAATTTTATCCGCCTTTTGCCTGTATTTATCAAGCATTTTCCATCAACCACTCACTCCAGTCAATTTTTCCATATGACGGGGGCGGAATTTTTTCAATAATTTCTTCTACTTCTTCAGCCACTTTTTCGATGCTCTTTCCTGTTGTATCTATCTCCCATATTTTTTCATGCTTTTCTAAAGCCCTCTCCAATATAATATCCAAAGCTTCAGCTTCTAGATTTTCCTTTATTTTTTTTTCATCCCAGTTTTTGGCAACAAGTCTCTTCTTTAACTCTTCTGGATGACACCGTAGCAATATCACTCCATCCACACTAAGCAAATGGCTTAAATGTCCCTCTATTATTAGCACGCCTTCATCCTTCATCTTTTTTACGTATTCATCCATTGCCTCCTCATCAACTATCCTGCTTTCTCTCTCTTCATCATATCCAATGACAAATTTATCTGCAATTTTTTCCAAACGGAGCACTTCATAGCCTTTCTTCTCAAGCAGCTCAGCAACTTTTGATTTGCCAACACCTGGCGTTCCAGTCAAAGCTATTTTCATGTTTTTATCAACTCTATAAATTCATATGGATCTCTGCCTTCATAAAAGCAGTAGTGTATCCTCCTGTAATTTTTCTTGAATTCAACAACATCTTTTCTGACTTTCGATGGCTCTTCTCTATCTATTAAAATGCGTTTAAAGAATTTTGCTACTTCCTCCATTTCATCTTCTTTCATTCCAAGTCTTGTAAGCTCCTGTACTCCTAATCTTATTCCTGAAGGACGAAGAGGATGCTCATCTCCTGGCACCATATTCATATTCGCTATTATACCTCCTTCTTCAAGCAATTCAGCAGCCTCCCTTCCTTTTTCCTTTTCAACCTTGAATAGCACTTGATGCGATTCCGTGAATCCATAGTCTTTGCCAAGGACATCGAAGCCAAGATTGTATAAAGTTTCTGCAAGCTTCTTTGCGTTTTTCACAATCTGCTCAGCATATTCTTTTCCAAATTGCAAATGTTCAGCAAATGCTATAGCTTTAGCTGCCACATGATGAAGATGGTATGAAGAGGTAACACCAGGAAAAACTGCCCAGTCAAGATACTTCATTTCCTTCTCTTCTTCCTTTGTTTTATCTGCAAGAATAACTCCTCCCTGAGGTCCAGGCAGCGTTTTATGAGTTGAGCCAGTCATGACATCTGCTCCTTCCTTCAATGGTTGCTGGAATTTGCCTCCTGCTATTAAGCCGAGGACATGAGCAGCATCATATATTACTTTAGCTCCAACCTCATGAGCAACTTCAGCCAATTCCTTCAAAGGCGTGGGAAATAGAAAGACGCTTTGTCCGAATAGTGCAAGCTTCGGCTCCACTTGGCGAATGAGTTTTATTGCTCCATCAACATCAATATTCATTTTTTCTTCGTCGAATGGATAGATATGGAGAGTTAGCCCCCGCAGTCCAGCAGCTCCCCATTTGCCGAAAGATATGTGAGCACCATCTGCTGTGTCAAGTACTGTGACATCATCTCCTGGCGAGGCAAATGCCTTGAATATTGCCATATTAGCTACAGTGCCAGAGGTAGGCCGAACATCGGCATATTTGCAATCAAAAAGTTTTTTGGCAAGTTCTATTGCTTTGCTTTCAACCTCATCAAAATATTTGCATCCCTGATAATATCTATTGCCTGGAGTACCTTCAGCATATCTCCCATGAAAATCAGTTATTAACATTTCTTGGCACAATGGCGACAAAATATTCTCTGATGCAATCATTGGGAGACATTCGCCAAAAAACTCATTGTTTTTTTTAGCCATCTCTCTCACAAACAGAGCTTCTTTAAGCCACTCCATGAAACGAAATGAGAAGGAAAATAAAAAGGTAGTGGAAAGGTTTTTCTTTAAAATTGGCAATTAAATCTCTCTTGCAGTGTTAAAAGTTGATAATAAATACATTTATTTCATCTGAAGCGACGTTTTCTTTGCTGTCATATACAATAACTTTTACTCCATGTTTGCCAAAAGAAAACTCACTCCATGTCCATTTATAAGGTTCATCTTCATCAGTAAATTTTAATCTATTATCCACATAAAATTCTACTTTACTTATACCTTCACTACCATAAACACTTGTTTCTACCGTTATTTTTCCTATTATGATTGTATTTCTAGCAGGCATTACTGGCTTATTAAAAACATAAAGCCATCCTTCTCTTGGTTTTATTATTTCTACAGACAAAAATGGCATTTTTGAAACTTTGAATACTTTCGTCTCTTTTGCATTAATTCTATCATGAACAGTAAGGGTGCCATCTCCATATTCAAAAGAGACATTTTTACCGGAAAGCATATCTATGATATAGATGCCTTCTTCAATTCCAAGCTTATTTGCTTCAATGACAATTTCATATTCTTTTGCAACGCTATCATTATTTCTTACCGTAAAATAAACAATGCTACCATTTCCAAATCTTTCTACCCATATGTCATTAGTTGCATATGCATAGGTTATTGGTTCCCATCCAGCCAAATATAACTCATCTAATATTGGAATAATTTTCTTGTAGATTGGGCGAGCTTTTTCATAATTGCAATTGGCAAAGAAATCATCTTTCATTAATGGATATATTCCATAAAACAGGCTTTCGTTTACGAATTCATAAACATAAGGCAAAATCACCCTTCCATATTCATCATACATTTTGTTGCATTGATGCGCCGCAACATAACGATGATAAGCCATACTTCGCCTATAATTCAATGCTTTGTCATCAAAATTCCATCTCGTTAAAGAGCCCATTTCAAATGGCAACGCCGCCAGATAAGGAAAGCCAAAAGTTGCTATCCCCATTTCTACACAATTTCCAGTGATTTTAACATGAGGATAATTTTCTCCAGCCCATTCTGATAAGTTTTTTAGATATTCCACCATTGGCACCATTCCGTGTATGCCCGGCTTAAAATCATTTGGGTTATAGACGAGATAATCCACATATTGAAAGCGAGAGGAATTGGTATCGATATATCTGCACATTTTCATGAAATTGTCAATTTCTACGCCGTCTATTATTCCACCGTACTTCTCAGCATTTTCAAAAGCAAGCTGAATAATTTGAATCATCATTTTTGCGATACCATTTTGTAAATCTGGCTCTGTGTTCAGTGGAATCCTAGCTACCCAGGCATCTGGAGCCCAGTTTGGTCCTCTTAAAATTTTTCCTAAGATAATGTTGCCATTTATATCAAGCATTGTGGAATTTTTCGCTGCCATGGCTTTCATTTTAGTAAAATAGCTTCCATTTTTGGCGTAGTAATCAATCAAGCTTATAAATTCATCATAATTTGGGCAGGGCTCGTTTATTCCTTGTAAAGAAAGCACTCCAATTTCAGTTGGCAAAGTATATTCGGCCACATAAATATTTTTTTCATTGTATTCTGCAATTAATTTAGCTTGATTTTCATTGTGGAAATGCCCTTGGATGGCTCTTATTCCAAAATCTGCTAACTCATAGCTACAATTCAAAAATTTTGAATCTATGCTTTCTTCAAAATATTCTGGGAAAAATTTGTAATATCTCGCCAAAGCACTTCTGAAGCCCCTGCTGGCATTGCATTTATAAATGTAGATGGTGAAATTTACCTTGTTAAACTTTGCTAAAGGTGATATTCCAAAGTTAAAGGATATTCCAAATTTTTTGATATTGCTATCATAAAAAATTCTGAAAATGCGAGGTTTTGATAAGGGAATGGCTATGGCAATACCAACATTTTTTGTTATTGCTGCCATTGGATATGGAGAAATAGGCAAATAGCTACTTTCATCAGCATTTTCAACTAGCTGATACACTCCATCTGAAATTTCTCTCCAATTTCTAATATCATCCCACCATTTCCATTGAGTGGCATCTATAGGCAAAAGAAAATATATATCGATTGCTTTTTCTTTCCTCCCTTCAATTTCCCCATTTACTTCAATATATTTTCCCTTTGATTCATAAGTTGTTGAAAATTTTAATTCTTCAAAGCTTCCTTCATAAATAAGTTTGTTTCCTTCTTCTTTTAGCCCTCCTTCTATAGCTTTCATTTTTGCTTCCTCTGGCAGTTCATAAAAGCAAATATCGTCGAACCATGCAGTATTTTTTTCCATACCTGGAATACTATTTTCTCGTGGACCTGTAAAAATTATGGCTATTTTTGCCTCCTTTGCATTTAAAGGCGAAATAAAGATTTTTGAGAATTTTTTCCACGATTCTAAAGTATGATGGATTTGTAGTTCTTCTTGGCTTATTTCATTTCCTTGGGCATCATAAAATATGCAGGCAGCATACATTGAAGTGCTCCATCCATCCTGTAAAAATCCAAAATCATTTTTAGCATACAGAGATAAACAATATTCAACGCCTTCTTTTATCTCAAGTGGCGAAGAAATACAAGCCATCTGACTCGATTTTTTGGAGGCATAAGAAAACATTTTGAGCGAAAAGTTGCCTGAATATGCATCTTCATCTAGAGTTATATTCATTTCCCCCTGTATAGCATAAAGTTGCCATCCATCAGCTATGCCATCTTTATTGTCATCGATTTCAAAACTTGGATTATAAATTAAATTCCTTATTTCATAATCTGGGGTAAAATCTCTTATATAAAATGGCAATGCTTTGTATCCAATTTCTTTTCCATCAACCTTTATGCTCGTGATTTCTCCATTTTCATTTAATGTTAGTTGCAGACCATCATCTGTTGAAACAACAAATTCATTGTATGAGGTGCTTAAAGGGAAACTCAATAAAAGGAGAACAGGTATGCCAATAGCGATTAATTTTTTCATGAATTAAAATTATCTTTTACTTTATATGAATTTACCAAATTCCATCCCAAATTTGTCCCAAATTCATTTTAATTCCTCTAATATTTTTTTCAAATTTAGGCAAAAGAATAGGTATGCTTTCCATAGTTTTACAAAATGAATGCTATGACTTCTAATTCATCGTATGCACTCTTTTCGTTTTTATATGCTATTACTTTTATTTCATGTTTGCCTATAGAAAATTCATTCCATATCCATTGATAGGGCGGTAGTTCATCAACAAATTTTAGCTTATTATCTATATAAAATTCGATCTTTTCAATTTCATTAAATGATACCTCTATCGATATTCTGCCTATAATGATGGTGTTTCTAAGAGGCATTATAATTTTATCAAAAAGATACAAATAACCTTCCAATGGTTTTTTAATATATATCATGAAATCTTCTTTTAGCTTATCTCTCCATATTATATCAATGACAATTTTATTCCTTTTACATAAAGAATCTGCATATTCCTCATTATATGAACTTTTGTCATAGCCTTTTAAATAAACATCGAAAAAACGTAGAGCTAATGCCTTACTTACGTTTCTTGTCTCTTCACTCCTTAGAGTTTTACGCCAATCTGAAAAATCGGTATGTCTTGTCATTATGAAACGGAGGAAATATACATCTTCAAAAGTTATTTCATTGAAAGGTTCCATTCTCCAATCAACTAACTCATCACTTTCTGCAAAAAAACTAATTGGCCTAGTAATATTCTTCCAGCTTCCATTAAAGAAATAATCATTTACTCTGTCAATTTTTGGATTTCCTCCTGCGCCTTGGGGAGAAATTGCTACTCCTGCTTTTATTCTGTTATCCTCAAAACTTGCTATGCCGTATGGCATTTTTACTAATGCTCCCATAACAGCCATTACAGTATATGCTCCATAAGAATGTCCCAAAATGCCTATTTTGCTTAAATCCATTTTTCCTTTTAAATCTTCATCACTTTCATTCCATATGTATGCCATATCAATAACAAAGCTTATATCTTTAGGGCGATTTTCCCATTCTGTTTTATTTCCCGCCATTTCTTCCAAAGCTTCTTTAAATGAGTAGCCTTTTTCTAATAAATGCCTTAGATATTCTGTATCACTTCCAACATGTTCTGGAATGATGACAACATAACTATTACTAACTAAATGCTTAACATGCGTTATTAAGCTACTTTTATTTCCCCCTCCTCCATGAGAAACAATAATTACAGGAAAATTTCCTCCATTTATAGGATAATAAACAGTAGTTGGTATGTTTCTATTCCTGCTTGCATCATATAGGTTAAAATTTTTTGAGGCATATACATTTTCATCCAAAGAAATCGAAATATGAGGTATAAGAAGCAATGCTATTATTAAACAAGCTATCTTCATTTTATCCTCCTATATTAAATATTATGACTTCTTTTTTATCCAAACTATTATTTTCTCTAATATCATAAGCTACAACCCTTATTTCATGTCTGCCAAAACAAAACTCAT
>MTNE01000182.1 GCA_002011355.1 Thermoplasmatales archaeon JdFR-43
AAAAAAGTAATAAAAACATGAAAAGGAAAGGAAGTGGCTTGACAGCATACCGCCTTTCCCACGGGCTCGCGCACCGTAGTACCGGGCGGTACGCGGCAGGCTTAACTTCCGGGTTCGGGATGGGACCGGGTGTTTCCCTGCCGCTATGGCCGTCAAGCCACCAGCTAGCATGAAAGGTTATGCATACGCAGCCTGTTAAGCGAGAGCTGCTCGGGCGATTAGTAGCCGCGGGCTNAACGGGTCGTTGCCTCCCCGCTTACACCCCGGCCCTATCAACCGGGTCTTTTACCCGAGCCCTAACGGTGCCTCGTTTCAGGGTGGGTTTCCCGCTTAGATGCCTTCAGCGGTTATCCCTTGCGGCGTAGCTGCCCAGCATGCCCTGTCGGACAGCTGGTAAACCAGAGGCCGCAGGCCCCCGTTCCTCTCGTACCGAGGGGCCTTTCCCCTCAGGCACCGAGCACCCCCAGCGCAGAGCAACCAACCTGTCTCGCGACGGTCTAAACCCATCTCACGATCCGCTTTAATGGGCGAACAACCCCACCCTTGGCGGCTGCTGCACCGCCAGGATGCGGAGAGACGACATCGAAGTAGCAAGCCTCCGGGTCGATGTGAGCTCTTGCCGGAGACAACTCAGTTATCCCTGGGGTAACTTTTCTGTCATCAATGCCCCCCATAAATGAGGGACATTGGTTCGCTAGGCCCTGCTTTCACATCGCGGATCCTCGCGGGGCAGATCCGCGTCAAGCCGGCTTTTGCCCTTGCACTCTACGGCGGATTTCTGACCCGCCTGAGCCGGCCTTTGGGCGCCCCTGATATCTTTTCAGGGGCGTGGCGCCCCACCCAAACTACCCACCTGCCGTTGTCCCCTTCCGGGTTAGAGATGCAACTTCGGGAGGGTAGTGTCTCATTGGCGCCTCCACGGCCCCTAGCGAGGCCGCTTCGACGGCTCCTACCTACGCTGCACACCCGAAGCCGCACCCCAGCGACAGGCTGTAGTAAAGCTCCACAGGGTCTTCGCTTGCGGCTGGGGGGTACTGGACTGTGCGCCAGTAAGTCGATTTCGCCGGGCTCCACCCGGGGACAGCGGGGCTCTCGTTGGACCATTCATGCAAGCCGCCAATTAAGCGGCAAGGTATTACGCTACCTTAAGAGGGTCAGAGTTACCCCCGCCGTTTACGGGCCCTTCTTCCGGTTGAACCCGGCTTTCAGGTACCCGCACTGGGCAGGTTTCAGCGGCAATACACACCCTTTCGGGCTTGCTGCCGCCTATGTTTTTATTAAACAGTCGGAGCCCCCTAGTCACTGCGACCTGCTCTTACTCAGAGCAGGCACCCCTTCTCCCGAAGTTACGGGGCTAGTTTGCCGAGTTCCCTCGGGTGGATTACGCCGACACGCCTTGGGCTACTCACCCAGGGGCACCTGTGTCAGTTCTCGGTACGGTCGCCATAGGCCACGCCCATACACTTTTCACGGGCACCCGGACTCAGCCGAACCCTCCTCAATTGGAGGGCCCATCACGCCTTCATCCCCTTCTCACCATTACGGTACTCCGGGGACTTCAGCGCTTAGACAGCGCGACGGCGCTGCTCGGCCTATCCGGATGCGTCATGCATGGGAGTATAGCCTATGGCGGCGCAGGAATATTAACCTGCTTCCCTTTCGGTGTACTCCAGTTAGGGTACACCTTAGGACCGGCTAACCCACGGCTGACGAACATTGCCGTGGAACCCTGGCCCCTTCGGCGGTCGGGATTCTCACCCGACTTTGCTGCTACTTTCGCCAGGATTCTCGTCGGTACGTGGTCCACTGGAGTTCACACCCCAGCTTCTACCCACGCACCGCGCCCCCCTACCTACTCCTTCCNTACGGAAGGAGTACCCGTGTCTCGGTGACCGGCTTGAGCCCCGTCCATTTTCGGGGCCCACACCCTCGGCCGGTGAGCTGTTACGCACTCTTTAAAGGATGGCTGCTTCTAAGCCTACCTCCCGGCTGTCTGGGGGTGTGGACTCCCTTTGGGTCACACTTAGCCGGTACTTGGGGACCTTAACACGGGGCTGGGTTCTTTCCCTTTCGGACGCCAACCTTACGCCTGACGCCCGAACTCCCCGGGTCTACGGCGGTGGCACGTTCGGAGTTTGACAGGATGGCGAGGGCTTTCGCCCCCTAACCACCCAATCAGTGCTCTACCGCACCACCTACCTCGCCGGAGGTCTTCCTGCGGGAAGCTTCGGGGGGAACCAGCTATCTCCGGTCTAGATTGGCCTTTCACCCCTATACGCGGCTCATCCGAACGATTTGCACGTCAGCACCGGTGCGGTCCTCCACCTCCCTTTCAGGAGGCTTCAACCTGGCCGCGCATAGATCGACCGGTTTCGGGTCTCCTGACGATGACTCAAGGCGAGCACACCTNGCCCCTCGTGCCAGATGGCACTGCGGGCACTCGCTTTCGCTACGGCTTCAGGCTTTCGCCTTTAACCTCGCCATCGCCAGGAACTCCCTGGCCCGTTTTTCGAAACGTACGGCAGGACGCTGGGCATACGCCCTTTCACGCCCTACCTGCCTGTAACCGCCTGGTTTCAGGCTCTTTTCACCTCCCTCTTCGGGGTACTTTTCAGCTTTCGGTCACCCTACTAGTTCGCTATCGGTCTCGGGACGTATTTAGGGTTGGGAGTTTATGCCTCCCACCTTCACGCGGGATATCCAACCCGCGCTACTCTGGAACACCCGGACTCTCCCTCCTGGCTTANCCCTACGGGACTATCACCCTCTATGGTGCGGCATTCCAGCCGACTTCGGGTTCACCATTTGGGAGTACCGGGGTCCAAACACCACATCCCTCCTGCCTTTCGGCAAGAGGTTCGGTTTGCCCTGTGCCGTTTTCGGTCGCCCCTACTCACGGCATCGCTATTGCTTTCTTTTCCTGCGGGTACTAAGATGTTTCAATTCCCCGCGTTCCCGATCCCAATGGGATCGCTACGGGTTTACCGTAGCAGGAAGTCCCATTCGGGAATCCCCGGATCAAAGGCTCCTTGCGCCTACCCGGGGCTTATCGCAGCTTGGCACGCCCTTCCTCGGCGCCCGAGCCTAGCCATCCACCAGACGGCGTAGCAGCAGCTCTTTACGCCCAGGCTGCGTATGCATAACCTCATTGGAGCATGATAGCTCCTAGGTTCTTACCAATTGGTCTCCGGGGAGACCAATTGGCGAAAATGGACCGGGTGGGATACCCTGCTGGCCAGCATTTGAACCCACGACCTCCGCCTTGCAAGGGCGGCGATCTTCCACTGATCTACCGGCCCATTCGCAGAAGCATTGGCTAAATTTGGCGCTTGGTGGGGGTGCGAATAAGTACAAAGGAGGTGATCCATCCGCAGGTTCCCCTACGGATACCTTGTTACGACTTAGCCCCGCTCGCTGAGCCTGGGTTCGAGTCTGCCAAGCCGGCAGACCCTCACCCAGACCCAACTCGCTTGGCTTGACGGGCGGTGTGTGCAAGGAGCAGGGGCATATTCACCGCGCCATTTTGAGGCGCGATTACTACGGAATCCACCTTCACGAGGGCGNGTTGCAGCCCTCGGTCCGAACTACGACTGGGTTTAGGGATTAGCTCCCCCTTTCGGGGTCGCAACCCATTGTCCCAGCCTTTGTAGCGCGCGTGTAGCCCGGGGGATTCAGGGCATACTGACCTACCGTTGCCCCCTCCTTCCTCTGGCTTAGCGCCAGCGGTCCCCCTAGTGTGCTCTGCCCCCGGAGGGACAGATCGCAACTAGGGGCGGGGGTCTCGCTCGTTACCTGACTTAACAGAACGCCCTACGGTACGAGCTGACGGCGGCCATGCACCACCTCTCCCCCTATTAGTCGGGCAAGGTCTTCAGCCTGGCCCACATCTGGGGGTCTCCCCCGGTGAGCTTCCCGGCGTTGAATCCAATTAAACCGCACGCTCCTCCCGTTGCAGTGCTCCCCCGCCAATTCCTTTAAGTTTCAGCCTTGCGACCGTACTCCCCAGGCGGTGGGCTTAACGGCTTCCCTACGGCACTGGGACAGCTCATGGCCATCCCAATACCAAGCCCACATCGTTTACGGCCAGGACTACCCGGGTATCTAATCCGGTTCGCTCCCCTGGCTTTCGTCCCTCACCGTCGGACCCGTCCTAGGAGAGCGCCTTCGCCACCGGTGGTCCTCCAGGGATTACAGGATTTCACCCCTACCCCTGGAGTACCCTCTCCCTCCTCCGGTCCCTAGCCCGGCAGTCTACCCGGAATTCGTGAGGTTAGGCCTCACGATTTACCCAGGCATTTACCGGGCCGGCTACGGACGCTTTAGGCCCAATAATAGTGGCCACCACTCGGGCTGCGGGTATTACCGCGGCGGCTGGCACCCGTCTTACCCAGCCCTTACTCCCCGAGCTTTCTAGGCTCGGGAACAGCCTACGCTGAGCGTAGGCACTGGGAGTCCCCTCGTCGCGGTTTCCCGCATTGCGAAGGTTTCGCGCCTGCTGCGCCCCGTAGGGCCTGGACTCGTGTCTCAGAGTCCATCTCCGGGCTCCCCCTCTCAGGGCCCGTACCCGTCGTAGGCTAGTGGGGCCGTTACCCCCACTACAACCTGATAGGCCGCAGACCCATCCTCGGGCTCCTTGCGGAATTTCGGCCACAGGGCTTTCCAGCACCCATGGCCTATGGGGGTTTAGCCCCAGTTTCCCGGGGTTATCCCCCTCCCGAGGGTAGGTTGTCCACGTGTTACTGAGCCGTCCGCCGGTGGGCAAAGCCCCCCTGGACTCGCATGGCTTAGTCGGACTCCCATAGCAGTGGCCTCCGGCAGGATCAACCGGTGTTGGAATACGGTCNCATCTCCACCAAGCTTTACCAATAGCCAATGCTTCTGCGTCTGTCGGATTTGAGATAGCCTACCCTCNTACGGGTAGTTTTCTCAAATCCCCACCAATTTAGACCCAAGCGGAATAANCCCCCTCATAAATCAGGGGCATAGCCGGTTACTTGGGTCACCAAACCCATAATATAGCCGGTGTTTATAAAAATTTTGGTGTGTATTTCGCTATCAAACAGGAGAAAGCTTANTATCTAACCNGNTATTTTTTATAAACCTTTTGGTGAAGAGAAAAAGGAATAAATGAATCAAGAAATAGTGAACTAAGGCCTCTCATCTATTCTTGCTCATTCTTCAAAACGAGGTTAAATGAACGCGCGCATTGTTTTGTGCACACTCATAATCCTTTCCTGAACTTTCAGAGGAAAAATTTAAAATCACCTTCTATTTTATACCTCAGCGGGCGTGATCTAGCTGGTTAGGATGTGAGCCTTCCAAGCTCAATGCCCGGGTTCGAATCCCGGCGCCCGCATGTATTTTTTAGTTGGAAAAATAAAAAATGTTATGAGAGTTTGTCATTGAAACANTGCGGAATAATTCCTCTATATTCTCTTCAATGTTTTTCAGATAGATTTTATCTGACTTATCCAAAGTATTGTCCTTATTTTTCACAAAAGATGAAATAAAGTTGAGAGCATTATTCAGCTCCCCAATGTTTGCATATTCCTTGCATACTTCTATTAGTTTTGGATAGATCATGATAAACGTTTCATTATTCAAATAACTTGCATTGAGCCACATTTTTTCTATTGCTATTGCCCTCATTTGTANGTTCATATCTGATAAAGTGAGCAATTGTATCGCTTCCTCCTCCTTTCCTTCCTGTAGCAACTTTATTGCTTTTAATTCCGCTTCTTCAATCTCGTTTATAAACTCAGCCTCAACTTCCTCAAATATGCTTGTAAGATTGTCATGCCCATATTTTTCCAAAAGCTGCAAAGCAATGGAATGAGCTTCGCCATTTTCATAGGCATCATATATATCCAGCGAGCAAATGTGCACTGGAATGAATATTGAAGCACACTGGTCTGCGGCAAACCACAGCGTGCTTAAAAATTCTGGATATTCCTTTGGAATTTTGTATACTGTTGCTGCTTCATAGCCACCTTGACACATTCCCCTCAATCCTTCTAAATCCTTGCTATGGATGCGAGACCATGCCATCATGTCTCCTACTGTAATGTTGCCAATTCTTTCTTCAATAATATCTCTCATTTTTCTTTCCCATTCATAGTATTTGAAACAGAGAAAAATTTTTGCCTTACTGCCATTAATATCAAGTAATCTGAGCCAGAAATTTCCTATCTGCTTTCCTTCTCCAACAAAAATTTCTTTTCCCAGTCCAAATGGAAAGAGGCGGACAATAATTGAATTTGATGAAATTTTTACAATATGAATACCCATTAAGCCACCGAGGCGTATTATCTCTCCTTTTCCCACCCAGCCAGTAAAGGTTGAATTGAATTGTGATGCGGTAAATAATGGATAGAGGAGATGCACATTCCATAGCATTTTTGGATAATTTGATTGAACAGCGATTCCATCTTTAATTTCCTTCACGCGATAATTGAAAGCGTCTGCCTCTATTATGGCTCCTTTATCTATTCCAACAACAAATATATTTTCGGCTACTGATGTAGCATGGAGTTTATCCACCGCATCACGAGTTAGCAGGCTGATTGCCTCATCGGCGTCATCAGCTGACTGGATGGCATATCTCATCCAGTCAAAATCATCCCAGGCATATTTGGACGGATTGACTAAATAAGAAAGGGTATCAGCATCTGCAATAGCTATGCCAGCATCATTCAAAATCATTCCAGGCTTCGTGATATTCGGAGGAACGTCTTTCATTGTTGTTGTACCTATAAATTTATGCTCNACTTNNAAATGCATTTTGAAGCCNAACCATGGATGATGATATTCATACTCATAACCNTTTGGAATAGAACAAAGTACTTGCAAACCTGGCCTAGCTGGATCGCGAACCTTCATCAATAAATTGTAATCGCCAGCGGTGGCATTTGCTATAGCCATGATGAGCTTGCAACCGCTGCCTTTTGCATATGATGGAATGGAAAGAGAAGTACTTTTTGCTTTTTCAATGTAATCTCCTTTAAAAAACAAGTTGCTGGTAGAGGGCATTCCAATAAGAAGGAAAATGATAATTAGAACAAATATTGTTTTCAATTTCATTTTCTTTTCAATATGATTTCAGTATAAATATCTTTCTTGGTTATGCTATTTTCTTTTCAATATTGTGGAGTATTCCCAGTATTTTTATTAAGAGATGCCTGTTGATAAGGGTATCCAGATAGCCAGTTAGGAGAACTTTTTGCGTAATTTTATTATCATCTAGAATTTCTTTTCGCAACTTTAGGATGCCATCTTCCACATCTTTGTAACGGCCTTCCGAAAATAATTGATTTGCTTCTTCGCTATTCAGAAAATTTTCCATCTGTTCCCTGAATTTAACAATTAATCGAAAAAACTCTTCTGCCTCACTATAACTATTCTTTTCATTCATAGAATTATATACATTATTATTTAGATAACTTTCTGAATTTACCGGTAAATCGGGAATTCTGGCTCATCTTTATTTTTCGTCGCTTCCCTTACAATTTCTCTTGCAGTTTCTCTGCTGATACCGAATGCTTTTACGAGGTATTCAGCAACCTGTTCTTTTGTCTCCCCTTTCTGCAGTTTTTCATCTACTATTTTGAGAACATGCATCAGCTGGGCTTCTCTGTATTCCTCATCCAAGCCAAGTTTTTCCACCATATCATTTAGGGCGAGCAGAGTAACAGTTAGGGCATCATTGAATTCTTCTCTATTTAAAGCTGCTAGGTCCAGATCAGTCAGTATTATTATTTCATCATTGTCTCCGCCAATAACATATTTTGCCATTTTCCATCTTCCATTTAGCATCAGCAATGTGCGATAAATTTTGAGCCTCTCTTTTATCTCCATAATTGCTGTTTCTATGCCAGTATAAATTTGAAGGGAGGCAAAACCTCTGCTTATATTAACAAAAACGCTATATGGTGTTCTGGGACTTGTTGCTTTTATCCATATACTGTTGTTTATCTCATCTACTTTAACGTCCCAATGTTCATCTAGAGGCTTATCAGAATCAGCAATCTCTTCCTCAAACCACTTTATGAATTTCTCTTTCCAGCTTTCTTCCATGATAATTAATGGAATGTATAATAAAAAGGTGATGTTATTTTTCGTATCCCAGCTCTTCAAATGCAAATTTCCATTCTCTGTATACCTTCTCTTTTATTTCATTGGTGAGGGTATAGCTATATGGCTTGTAGTCCTTATGTTTTTCAACAAATTTTTCAAATGCAGGTTTTGCTTCCTCAAATCCTGTCAACCCAAGCTTTTTATAAACGCTCTTCAAGGTTTTTATTGGCTCCTTAACAAACTCTTCGTAACTTATCTCCACAAGATTTCCATCAGGTATCAAATTTTTTTCCTCGAAATATCTCTTGTATACCTCCCTGTAAAAATCCAAGATAAATCTATCCAGTTCTTCCTTTTCAATATGCTGGAATGAAAATATTGGTAAAATCTTTTCATACAGCCTCCATGTAGAGAGATATACTTTATAAGGGTCTCTGTATATGTGTATAAATTTTGCATCTGGAAAAGTTTCAAGGAGTAATTTTATTCTTCCAGTATTTATTGGGCTCTTAAGTAATATCCTCTTTCCATCATGCTTATAAGTTATTTTTTTCAATAGATAGGTATACCATCTTTTCCATTCTTCTATGATTTTTTTGCTAACGCCTTCAAATAGAACGTATCTTCTGAAATAATAATATAATCTTTTTGGGAAATACCATCCATGATGAAGAGAATATGGACAGAAATTTGCTATGGCATATTCCTCCTCATAAGGCAAGCCAGCTTCCATCTCCAAGTCATCCATTGGTCTTTTTTTGGGCAGATGTTTTTTGACAACTTCCTTAAATAGTTTTTCGCTTCCCAAAAACACCCATGGTGCCATTGTTTCAAGCGTTGATACATAAGCTAGACTTTTATCCTGTCCCATTAAATAATGCAAAAAAGTTGTTCCACTTCTGAAATGACCTACTATGAAAAGAGGGGGAGAAATTTTCACATTTTCTATTTTCTTATCAAATTTTATCCTCTCATAAATTCTAAAAGGTGTGATAAATGTAATCATGGATGTAACATACAGGGCGCGAGGTATAAGTCGCCAGTCTATGCAGAATCTATTTTCGACCAGCAATTTCATCCAGTTAGTAAATGAACTTCCTGCCAATGGTTGCATTTTAACGTTGAGGTAATATTCTTTATCGTATTTAAATTTCATGCATATGTAATGCATTTTTCATTAAAAATTTTTTATATTGATTAGACATTTAGCAGCATGAAATTTTGGGATGAAAAAATAGAGACAATACCATTAAAAAATTTAAAAGAGTTGCAGTTGAAAAGGCTGAAGAAAATTATAAAGATGGCTTATGAGAAGAACGAGGTATATCATAAAAAGTTTGATGAAGCAGGTATAAAGCCGGATGATATAAAAAGTCTGGATGACTTGGATAAAATACCCTTTTTAACAAAAGATGAATTAAGAAATTATTATCCCTTTGGTTTGTTATGCATCGAACTTGAAGATTGTGTAGAAGTGCATGCATCTTCTGGCACAACTGGCAAACCAGTGGTGGCAGTATATACAAGAAATGATTTAGAAGTATGGGCAGAAGTAATGGCTCGCTCCTTGTGGGCAAATGGTTTGAGAAAAAGCGATATATTGCAGAATGCATATGGATATGGGTTATTTACTGGTGCACATGGATTTGAAAAGGGTGCACAGAAAATAGGAGCAATGGTTGTTCCAACAAGCTCGGGCAATACAAAGAGGCAGATAAATATCATGAAGGATTTTGGAACAACGGCTTTGGCCTGCACACCTTCCTATTCTCTTTATATGGCGGAAGTTGCCGAGCAAATGGGCTACTCCCCAAAAGACGATTTCAAATTACGTATTGGGCTATTCGGGGCTGAGGCATGGAGCGATGAAATGAGAAAAAAAATTGAAGAAACATGGGGGATTGTTGCCCATGAACACTATGGTTTGACAGAGATAATAGGACCAGGTGTTGTTACAGAATGTGANGANAANAAGCTTCATATAAATGCTGACCATTTTCTGGCAGAAATTATAGANCCAAAAACAGGTGAACGCCTTGAGCCGGGAGAGGAGGGAGAACTTGTATTTACAACTCTAACTAAAGAAGCGTTTCCAGCAATTCGCTTCAGGACAAGGGATATAGCAGGCTATATTGAAGAACCATGCGAGTGTGGACGAACCCTGCCAATCCAAACCCGTATCAAAGGAAGGAGCGACGATATGATGAAAGTCAAAGGCGTTATAGTGTTTCCAAGCCAGATAGAAGAAGCAATGATGAAAGTCAAAGGCGTAAGCGGAAATTACCAGCTTGTCAAGAAAAAAGAAAAGGAAATCACAACATTACATGTCAGGGTTGAGCCCACTGAGGAGAGGTATAAAGAAGGAAATCTCGATGAGCTGGCAAAGAAAATCGAGGAAGAAATCTATACCATTCTAAATCTTCATATTCCTGTGGAAATAGTTAAGCCAAACACTCTACCAAGAAGCGAAGGAAAAGCAAAGAGGGTTGTGGAAGAATAATTATAATAGGAAGAAAGAAAAGATATTCAGCAGAACAACAAAAAGGGGCACAGNTATCACTGTTGTCCAAGTAACGGCAAGAGCTGTTACTCTTCCATTTATTCCATACGGAATTAAAAACATATTGGTGCTTGTTATTGGCAAAATTGAATTTAAGAGTAATACAACAAACCACTCTGGGGGTATCAAGTATAGTAGCATGAGAGCGCCAAAAATAGCCGCGATAATTAGTGGGGTTAAAATTACTGTAAGGAAAATAATTTCTTTTACCCAAGCAAGTTCNCCCCTTTTGCTGAAAAATAGATTCTGCAATTCTTTTTTACTTAAATCCCTGACTTTTATTCCTGCGCCCACATAATATAAAGCGGCAGGTATTGTAATGGCTCCGAGAAATTTCAATATTTTCCCCCATTCGTATGTGGAAGTGGTTAGCCCTGTATGGGCATGTATTATTGCCGCACTTATTGGAAATATTAAAAGATACCACGGATATATCCGCAGGAATATTGGGAGAGGATTTTTTTCTTCACCTCCTTCCACCTCCTTTTTATGCAGTACAGCGAGTATATATGGAATAATGGCAAAAAGAAAGATGCCCAGCAGACTTATATATATGGCCGCATAAACAGCCAGCTTTTCAATTGCCAGCATTGCTCCTCCCACAAAAGCAGCACTCCTGCCCTGATTAACAATAACGGTTTTTATGAATTCTATCCTTTTTTCTTTTTTATCACAAACTTTACTTACTTTTTTCATGGCGAACAAATAGGCGATTATATAGAGAAAAGCCATTACTGCACATGATACAACAATGAAATCGATTTCCTCCTCAGTGAAATTGACATCGAGAAAAAGCCTGAAAAGAAGAATGGGAATAAAAACGAATAAGAGCACAAGACCCACCTTTTTCATNATCTTATCTATTTTTTCTTCGCCAAAAAATCTTGTGAGGAAAAAAGTTATAAAGAAACCGACAACTATCCAAGGCAGAGTCCAGATGCCACTTATGTATGGAATTATTTTATCTAGTATTCCCAGAATGCTATCCCCCGAATATGAAAGCGCAATGCCTTAAAAAATATTATGAAA
>MTNE01000084.1 GCA_002011355.1 Thermoplasmatales archaeon JdFR-43
TTCAAAAAGGGATAGAGGCTGCTTGTTTTTCTTAAAGAGAGCCCGAAGAGGTATAATAAAGCTAATATCGTTATTTACATCTTTTTTGTTCCTCCGAAAGATGCTAAGGAGGAAAAACTCGAAGCTAATGTAATGTAAACCTTTGAAACTATCTTTACGAGGCTTAATTGGATCAAAACAAATAACTATTAATACTATTAATAAAATTTATTAACACTATTAAAGGTAAGTATTAAGGGGGAGATACTAACTGAGTGCGAAGCGCTTAAATATCAAGATATATAAAAATTTATTGACAAAGGTGAACCTAGTGGAAATTATGTGGAAGACGCTTCAGAGGGATGAAAAGGAAGATTTGTAATCGGAATGCGGGGAAGGGCATTAGTTAGTTAACCTGTTGAAGAGTGCTCGCACAAGTAGAGCGAAAAGGAATTCATCTTTAAAGCGAAGACAGATCTTAGAAAGGGATTGGAAAAAGACAATTGGATAGTATAAGGGGCAAAGAGGGTGACTATGCAGGATAACAGCTGGATTCCAGAAGATGAGCGGAAAATCATCGTCCGGAACGTGCCTATGATTCTAGTTGACTTGGTAGTTCTGCATAAAGGAGATGTATTGCTTGGGAAGCGAAGAAACAAGCCTGCAAAGGTGAGTTGTTTGTTCTGGATGGAAGATTGAAGGGGGGAGGTTAGTGGGCGCTTTCTATAATACTTCTGATGTTCCTGATAACCAGCATACTGAATTTCAGGGTTTTACAAATGCAGAGGGCTTGCATCCCTATGTCAAACAATACATACCCAAGGTGGGTGGAAAGAAAGAATTACAGATGAATTTAAAAGACTTAAGGGGTAGAAATGAAAAATAAACCCTTAGTCTCAATTATAACAACTTCCTATAATCTAGGTAGGTTCATTGAAGATGCAATCTTAAGTATAAAGAATCAGGATTATCCGAATATTGAGCACATCATAGTTGATGGCGGCTCAACTGATAATACTCTCGAAATTCTCAGGAAATATGAAGGTACTTATAATATGCGCTGGATTTCCGAGTCTGATGAAGGTCAATCAGATGCAGCGAATAAGGGGTTTAGAATGGCAAAGGGTGAAATTATAGGTTGGCTTGATTCTGATGATGTTTATTTTACGAAAGACGTAATTTCCTATGTTGTAAATGAATTTAATAGAAATCCTGATGTTGATGTAATTTATGGAAATGCCGTCTTTATCGATGAAAATAACACAATTCTAAGAGTGCAACGAGTTAGTAATTGGAATTACAATCGATTGCTCAGGGGTTTTTGTATTTCTCAGCCAGCCACTTTCTTTCGTAAAAGGGTTGTTCTCGAAAACCAATTGGATGTAAATCTAGAGTACTCTAATGATTTCGAGTTTTTGTTAAGATTAGGGAGAAAATATAAGTTTCTCCATGTAAACAAGATTCTAGCCGGAACTAGACTTAGAAAACAAAGAAAAAGATACTCAAATATAACTTTGGCAAAAAATGAAGATAAGAAAATAATGGCAATGTATGGACAAGATTTTGGTTTAAGTTATTATTTCTTGAGATATTTTTATGATTTTCCTTACCTAATGTTAAAAAGACTATTTGGAATTATCGATATACTAGAAATAGAAAAACAGGATTTAGCATTCAAAGCAAAGATTAAAGGCAAATTATCACGAATTCGAAGTCAGCTCTTTCCAGTATATCTTTATAAGGATATAATGAAAAAACCTTGATGATTTTATAATTACTTATAAATAACACTTCCACCATTAGTGTAGATTTTATCTTTATAATTATCTAAATTGGGCAAAATGTCAGAGGTTTTCAAGAATCTTTCAAATAAACCCTCCACCATTATATCTTTCGCATAGTTAAGATATTTAAGATAAATATATCCGTCTACATCTGTGTTACTACTCAGTTCTTTCAATTTGTGTAGCGGTATCCCACCATAACTTACCAGCCAAAGACATGGGGAATCACAATAAATTTCCAATCTATTATCTCCCTTTTCAGAGAGCCATTTTGTACTATAAACATCTTGCTCTTGCACGTAAGAAGAATAGAGCCTAGCTTCTTTTTTAGTATTTCCATATACTTCTACGACTGGCTTGTCAACTGGTAAGATAAAAATAGAATGCTGCATTGTTACTACTTCGATGAAATGAGAATTCAATAAAAAGAATATTGCAAGAAATATTGAAAAAATCCTAAGAATTTTTTCTTCGTTCTTTCTATTATCATATAAATGTAAAGTAAAGATTTTTTTAAAAGTGTCAATAAAAACTTTAGCACCAATTATGCAAAGTGGTGATAGGAAAAGAAGCGTTATATGATAGACTCTGCCTAAATCTATAAATATTGAGGCTTGCTTCCGTTCTGAGCCCGAGATTATTGTAAATGCGAGTAAGAAAGCCATGCACACTATACAAAAAAGGATATATTCATCATAAAATTTTATTATTCCATTTTTTTGACGTCTTAACATATAGTACAATAAATTTAGAAAGCCAATTAAAACTAAAAATTGTGTAATTAAGAAAAATAATCTTAAAATCTGATCATATAAGGGTATAGGTGTTGTCACATAATAAGAAGTGGGTGAGCGCGACAACTCAAAAAGACTAGACGCAACATGTTCTCCGATGAAAACAATATTACTAAAGTTGCTATGTCCTGCAGTGAATATGTACCAAGTCAGAGTACTAACTATAAAAAAGGAAATGTATTTGTGTGTAATAGAGACCGATCCTTTTTCCCTTTTTAGCGGTAAAATAAATGAGAGAACACCTACAATAATGAGGGAAATCATGAAAAAGTAAGAAATACCATAATGTGAGACAATCATAGAAAAAGAGAAAATTAATAAAAGTAGTGTCTTTTTTAAATCTTTGTTTTCATTATTTACCAATACTAACATCACCAAAACTAAAAAGAATTCTGCGATCATCTGCTTAACTATTTGTGTCATCGTAGTGTAGAAGATAAGAGGAGCCATAAAATAAAAGCACGATAGAAAAGCAATTCTACCGTTCGTCTGTTTCCTGAATAACTGGTACAAACCAACTGGGACTAATGAATATACAAAAGGATAAATTATTTTAAAGACCCATGTAAGACTCATCCCGCTCATATTTGAGAATATGGATCCCAACATCACGATCCCAAGCATACTATTAATAGGGTTGTATATGCTCCGATCCCAATGTAAGTTTATTTTTACCAAGTTTGCAAAGTAATAGCTGATATGAATATCAGCTCCATACAAGTAATTTGATGATAAAGTAGAATGATACAAAAGAGAGAGGGCAATTACAAATACAACGAAAGGATAAGAATTCTCTAATAATCGATCTCGACTGAATATGATAATTGGTGCCAGTAAACCAATAATCAGGAGGAATATAAGAAGAAGGATGTTGCTATCGTGGATGTTAAGCATGTAAGCACCAAAAAAACTTAGAAATAGAACCAATATTAAAGAAACACTGTAGAGAGAAAATGTATTCTTCTTGTTAATGGAGGAAGATATAAAAAGACTCTTATTTCGGAAATAGATTACGAAACATAGAATTAAGATAATGCCGCTGATTGTAATAATTAAATTTGAACTTGAAAGAGGCCTTGAAATACCAATAACAGGATACAATGTATTCATTAGAAATCCGGTAAGCATTAGAAATGCAAGACTTGAACCTACAGAGTATAAAACAAATTCCACTATATTTAGTTTATGTAGCCTTATAATCGAGAGGAGAGTAATTCCGGGTACAAATATTATGTAGATGAAGCCAATTACCTGACGCAAGATAGGAATGGGCATGATTAATTTATCAAGGCTAATGATTCCAAATAATGCTAATTGAATAGAAAGGACTAGTATGAAAATTTTTTTAGCGGTAATTTCGATTATTTTATCTTGGGTTGTAAGATTGTGTTCATACACATTTTTTACTAAGCCATTGTTTTTCATATAACCCTCCCAACTTTGAGTGTATTTCATATTTTGCTACTTGCCTTATCTACGCTCGTACAAGTAGCGATGTGGCATAACCTGCTTTCATCTTGCATATTTTGCTCAGAAGATATGTCATAGCACTTTCTTTTCTGAATATGCTGCTCTAACTTGTATATCCGGTACTCTCCCAATTCCAAGCAATTCTTGGCAAGTGATACATAGAAAGTTGACGTATTCAATGCATTAACCTCGCTAAAGAGTTTTGTTCTGTCTGTATCACTCTTCCAGACAAATGGAATAGCAGAGCAAGGCGTAAGAACCATAAAAGAGATGATAATGGCGTCATGAACTAACAGCGAGGAATTGATGCCTATTCTGGATGAGGTCCTTCTTATATAACAATGACTGCTCACATCAGGCATTTCCGGCCACTCCCCCAAATGAGTATGAACGGAAGCTTGTTGGACTTTTAAACATGAATGGAGTATTACACATAATACAAATTTTATTCATATCTTCTGCATAGATTTCAGTTCCTTGATCCTCTTGCTGATTTTTATTCTCTCTTTTATATATTCTCGATAAGTTATCTTGGTTATTGGTTCCTCAAAAATGTTCATTAATATCTTTCCATCCATATCTTTTGGAATAGGAATGTCAAATAAGTGAAGAATCGTTGGTGCCAAATCATAGATTCTAGCCCCCTCAATTTGGACGCCTTTTTTAATTCCTGGACCTTTAATGCAAAAAATCCCGTAAAGTGCATGGGTTCCAGACCATTGTGGTGTGAAAATCCATTCTTTATCTATTAATCTAGGGAACCATACATAGCCCTCATTGGTAAGGGCTATTATATCAGGAGCATTATTGACATAATCTCCTTTAAGGAGATCTTCCCTTCTAAAAACCTCACTAAATAACTTATTGCCGTTTCTAGGATCTGTTATATTTTTCAAGTCGTTAATAAGTTCGTTTCTGAACTTTTCATATTCTCCACTAGGAATTAAATGTTTATTGATATATATCCCATCGCCAATAGGAATGGTTATGCTCTTTTCCCAATCAATCATTGTGTCGGTTCTCGGCATTTTGTCTCCCGAAGGGAGGGAAACATATATTTTCCGTTGCAGTGTATAGGGTATAACTCTTCTTAATAAAGAATAAACTTTTATCTTCCTCATTAGTGAAACTAGATCTACATGAGAAGCAATTTTCAGAAAAATATTTCGAGAATAAGGCTGCTTAACTGAAAAGAGTCGTTTTTTAATAAGCCATCGAGCCAAGTTGAATTCGGCTTTGGATTCAGTAAAACCATGATCAGACATAAGTATCACATAACTCTCTTCATCGCAAAAGTTGTTTAATAACGATTTTATTCCATCATCAATGATTACCCAAAAGTCTTCTATGACTTTCCCATATTTTGCATCGTTATATGCCCAATACTTCCAGTAATAGTGCTGAATATGGTCTATCCAAAATATGGACATATGAAAAAACATTGGATCAAATTTATTTAGTAAATACTGCGCAACTTCAAATCGTTGGATAATTATATTTCTACACTCTTGAATTGTTATATCTTTATCTACCGTATACAAATAATCAGGTGCAAGCTTATAATCAAACTTTTTCCGCAATTCATTTTCCAAATATTTTGGGAAAGTGTAGTTTGGAACATTTATAAAAAAATGTGAGACCATAAACCCATTAGGAATCTTCTTCGGTGGATAAGTGGTAGGCATGTTAAGTACACCGCATTTAACACCCGCCTCACTTAGATAGTCCCAGATTTCTTTAGATTTATAGGAATAGGAGTTGTTTACTATGAGTTTGCGTTTTTCTATATCCACATTTATAGAACTAAAAACGCCAAATTTTCCAGGATTTTTCCCCGTTGAATAAGCTTTCCAACCCGTAAATGTGTTAGGAGGTATAGTACTTTCCAGATTCCCACTGCAGCCTCTTTTAATCAAATTGGAAATAGTTGGTAGCTTACCTTTTTCCACTAAAGGTTTGATAATGTTCCAAGTTCCACCATCCAGACCGATTACTATTACTTTGGGCATTTATATACCACACCCCCTTCGTATTTAGGTTGAACATCTGTTCAGCAGTTACCTATCAATGGCCAATTTAAAATTTCTTACTTAACTTAGTTACTCTTGATTTGTTCTGATCTATTTGTTGTCTTTTCTCCGTTGGCATGATTAATCTGCTGTAGTGTGAGTGCTGACTGTACACGCCTACAGCTTGTCCCAGAGTCTATAGGAATGCCCTCGGATGATGATCGCGTACTGTTGTAGTGAAGCAACGATCTTGATATAGCTCCACTGTCCCCAACTTGCTTCCTCAGCCAGTTGGTCTAGGGTAACCAAGGCTTGAGACAGTTTCAGTTCTATGTGCTTTTGTACTTTCAAGATAGTGCTTCACTATTGCTTCTAGTGGTGCCTCCTTTACTTTACTATTGCTTACAAAAATTCCAAGAATATCAACCTAATTAATTTTATTCCCATGTAATCAAACCTGTGATATCAAAAAAGGTTAATTATTTTACTAAAAGCAATTTTTAAAAATTTTTTATGTGAAGTGTGACATTAAACTCCCTATAAGTTTTCGTATATTTTTACTAACTTTTGTACTTGCTTTTTCCAAGTAAAATCTTTTACAAGCCTCTTAGCGTTGGAAGAAATCTTTTTTCTCAATCTTTCATCTTCTAAAAGGCGTTGAACATTTTTAATAAACTCTTCCTGATTTTTTGGATTTGATACCAAAGCAGCTTTATTCTCCTTGAAAATTTTACACATTTCTGCAACGTCATCTACTACAATGGCTTTACCTAATGCAGCATAATCAAATAGCTTTACGGGGCAGGAAACTTTTGTATGTAACGAACAATGTTCTGGAAGAATTGTCACTTGAGATTTGGCTAAAAGCTTAAAGGCATCCTCATCTGGAAGACTTCCCAATAGAAACAGGTTTTTTAGCATATATTTTCGAATTTTCTTTTCCAACTCGCGTTTGACAGGACCATCACCAATAATATAAATCCTTATATACTCAAGTGACTTTGCTAATCCGATGAACTTATCAACATCTAATTTTGGATGTAATGCTCCAATGAACGTAATTGTACCATTATCTTCTTTAACATCTTTAAAAGTAAGATTTCTTAATTTATCATCAAAATATCCATTTGGAATTACTACTATTTTTTCTTCTGGAATATTCCACTCATTTACAACGAAATTCTTCATTGGATTGGATACTACAATTATTTTTGATGCCTTATTAACAGCTTTTTTCTCTATTTTATAAATAAATTTTTTAACTATACTTGAAAAATGAAGACTTGTATACTGCGGGTCTTCAAAGCATAAGTCGTGCATATCGAGAACAAAATCCAAACAACCAATTAGAGTTGCAAAACCCGCAAGAGTTGAATGTTCTATTTGTAATATTGCTTTTTCTTTTGCTGCTATTTTTTTCGCTTTAAGTGATATTAATAAGGCTCTACCAATTTGGCTTTTAACACCACTATCTTTGATAGAAACAGTGTATACATTTATACCTTCTAAATATTTAGGAATATTCCTTTTCGGATTTGGAACGACTAAATAAACAGTAAATCCACTATCATGTAAGCCTTTAGCAAATGCGACAACTCTATTTGTACCTCCATTTGGTTTACTAATATCACCACCATGAGCTATGCATATACTTTTGACAGTCATTTATTTTCACCTCCTTTAAAATCTCGTCTAAAATTACTCTATCGGATAATTTATTAAATTCTTTTCCTAAACGAATGTGTGATATCTCGAAATAATTTCATTCCTCAAACAACCACCTCCCGAATTCAAACACCCTTTCGGCAGACAACTTCCTGAAAAAAGCCTGATAAGGCGTCTCCAATTCATCAAAATTCAAACTCATGTGTGGCTTTACAAAATTATACTAGCTAACAAACTCATCAACAGAACCAAACAGGACTAAGCTTCTGTTCCCATCAGGCCAAAGAATTTCTCTATCTTTCCGTTTGTTTGAGGATGATTTATCTTTGCAACTATATGCTTAACTCCATTCCCTACGAGAAATTCTTTAAACCTATGCTTGGCTTTCTCTCTGCTCTTCGCTGCAACAAATTGCGTTCCGTGATCTGTTAATATTTTCTTAGGAATACCATAGCCAGCGAATCCTCTTTTCAGAACTTTGATCGTGTTCTCTGTCGTTGCAGAGTTAAAGACACCATAGCAGGTGATTAATCTGCTTGCATCATCCATGAAGGCTATATTCACTTCTCTTCTTTGTCAAGCACAATCCTTTTCCAGTAGGAAGAACATTCTTCTATTTGCTTACAAGAGACTTGAAGGAAATCATCTTGAAAGCCTACAGTAAATACAAACTCAACCCCAGTAATGCTGGAAAAGCTGATAGAAAGGGATTACGGTATTCGCATCCCCCACAACACCATCTATAAGGTTCTGCTCAACCACGGTTTGGTGGAGGAAAACATGAACAAGAAGAAAAAGAAGTGGGCTCTCTTTCGAACCTTAAACCCAATGAGTTTATGGCAGGGATATGTTTCCTGAAGAATTTTGAAACTCTTCTATTTCCTCCTCTACCTCGTTTATCTTTCTCTTTAAATCTAGCTTATCAAGAGAGTTCTTCAACCTCAACAGTGTCTCTTTACTTCATTGACATATTGCTTCCTGACGCTTAATTCAACTCCATGCTGCCATAACTTGTAGTTTATCTCTCTAAAAACGTGTATTAAGTCGATTTGCCTCTCCTCAAAGATGTTCAGTCTTTTATCTACATCTCCTAAAGCTATTAAGCCATGGAGGTCTAATTCCTCCCCTATATCATAACTGTTTACTCTAACCACAACATTCTCTTCAACAAGGATAAGTTCCACCTTGCTCTTCCTCGAAAACTTCGTTGTGTCTGTCGAGAAGTATGCGTTAGCTTTAAACTCTTGATTTACTTCTTCTCCCAGCTCCTGAACATATCCGTGGTTTGATGAAATGGAAAAGAAGTAAAACGGCTTATTTCATCTCCTATATCTCTGTAAGTCATCTTTAAAGCTGAATCAACCGAAATTGCTTTGATGTCCAATTGATACTTCCTTCTGCTTTCGAATTCAGCAATATCTTAGAGGGGGATTATCGTCCCCTTCTCTCTTACTCTTGTAAGGTTGAGGGTTATTTCGCCAAGCAAAGTTGAAATTGTTCTTCTCTTTTTGCTTTGCCTTCTGAACTCTTTCCCTCTCTCCTACCTTCTTTCCTGTAGAAACTGGGTTTTTGTTCTAGCGTTTAATCCATCTCCATATTCAGTTCTCCTATCGATTAGGTTTGAAAAAAGATAGCTATGCCTAAGATTTTTATTTCTAACTAGTTCCTTTCAAAGATTTAAGCTTCCACTAAATCTTTTATCTTTAGCTTATTTTGGGCTATATTCTTGTTTTGTTATGTTGTCATGTCCCTAAAGCAAAAAAATGAACGAGCAGTTTGAATTAATTTTTCGACAATTTTTTTGATATTCTAAATAATTTTTTTGACAGTCATTCATCGCTGATAAAATCCCTTCTTTTGTAGGTTTGCAAATAGAACCGCATTTATAACTCGCGACAATCCTCGCAATCTCCCCAACATCTGTTGTTATTACTGGTCTACCACTTAATAGAGACTCCAATGCAGACATTGGCAATTCAGGACTTCTCCATAAATTCAAGTAAGGAATTATCGTAACATGTGTTTTACTATACATTTCTGGCATATTGACCACGCCATTAATGATTTTCACATATTCTCTTAAATTTAATTCATCTATTTTCTGGAATAACTTTTTATTATATTTCCCCCTCCATACAATATAAAGTTTAGCATTGTTATTTTTTGTAAATTCTTTAAATGCTTCTAAAAGTAACGGTAATCCCTTATCCCTAAAGTTATCCTCACCAGGCACTTCTAAATTTGGTGAACTCGCAAACAATATTTTGAATTCATTTAATGGGGGAGGATCACTATATCTAAATTTGGATGAATCTACTAGAGGTGGCATTAAGATTATTTTATTTGGATTAACACCAATTTTTATAAGTTGATCTTTTGTCTTTTTACTTTGAGCGATAAACAATTTTAGTTTTTGAGAAAGTTTGAGAATTTTATTATTAACATTATCATTAATAAAAGGAATTGAGGTTACAATTGGCACACATTTTTTTAAATTGAGATATTTCATAAACACACTCTCAATTCCACCAGCTATGATCAACGTATCAAATTTTCTTTCATATATTTTTATTATCATATAAATCACAATACCATTAATAAATGAAAGAATTGGAGTTCTATTTATAACGAATCTTGAATTTATTATTAGGTATAGCCCCATCCGTTTAAAAGGGCGTAATCCTAAATCATTAAAAGTTAGAACTTGTATGCCTAATGTTCTTGACAAAAGGTGTATTTGATTGGCCATTGACTCATTGAAGTCCGGTGCGAGCGCCCCTCCAATTATCAATATTCTGCCAAGTGAAGACATAATTGATTTTATTTTTTTCAGATTCTCAATTTTCTCACTACTTGCTTCTGTTTGATGTGCCATACCAAATCACCCAATTTTTATGTAGATGTCTCTATCAGCAGCTTCTAACTTGTGGGATAGATTACTATTTTACTATATAGTTCTAACTCCCTTACTTGTATTAATTTTTGCATCTCTCAGCACATCTAAAGATATATTCATTCAATAAGCTTTGCTTCCTTATTAACTATTTATCAAAATAAAAAATAAATACTAAAATATAAACTTATACAACCCAGATTCAGCAATCAGTCTTTCGGAGGAACAAAAAAGATGTAAATAACGATATTAGCTTTATTATACCTCTTCGGGCTCTCTTTAAGAAAAACAAGCAGCCTCTATCCCTTTTTGAA